>DAINRZ010000330.1:0-4834 GCA_036741575.1 Kapaibacterium sp. (SeqCode) | reverse complement strand
ATAAGCGCATGGAGTCGTTTTGAAATCACCGCTTGTGGTGGAACCATGAACCAATATATTACCCTCGCTGTCTGTTGCAACACTCCATGCATCTTCAAGTGACGAACCGCCAAAACAAGTTGACCAAAGAATATTGAAGTGGCTGTCAAATTTAGTTACAAATACATCATCTCTTCCATTTAAGTGCTCACCATTCTTCACAGGATAGTCCTTACTCCATGTACTTCCGCAAATAATGATATTATCGCTAATATCTTTTGCAATACCAAAAGCCCAGTCGAAAACTGAACCTCCCCAGTAACTCGAGAAAATACGATTATAGTACTTATCGAATTTTACTATTACGGCATTCATCGAGCCCCTCAGAGAATCCTTGAAAGCATTGACGGTAACGGGAAAACCCTGTCCTTCGGAATTGCCGCATAAAAAAGCATCGCCTTTACTGTTAGTCACAAGGCCTGTAAAACTATCGTCAGCTGAACCTCCGTAATATGTCAGGTAGTTCAAATGCCCCTTTGATGAGATATTTCCAATGAAACCATCGAATCTTTCATCTGTATTTTTGTCTTTGAAGGCGTTCCCTGTTATGGGAAAATCTTGGCTCGTAGTACCTCCGCAAAACCAAATGGAACTGTCTGCCGGTGAAATTGCCAAACCAAGGCCGCCCTCTGAACCAGTACCACCTACATAAGTGCACCACTGAATTTTGTGATTTTTATCGAATTTTACAATAAAACCATCGCTACCATCCAAATAAGCTTTTTGGAAACAGCCTTCAGTTGTTGGAAAATTTAAGCTTGTGGTGAATCCGGTTATAATCATACTGTTGTCATCGCCGAATACCATTGAACGTACTTCATCTGTCATAGAACCACCCAAATAGCTTGCCCAAACAACTCTATCATCGAAACCCATTGGTTTTGCATTTTTTTGCTTTTCTTGTTCAGATTTATCAGAGCCGGAAAACTCAATCAGGCAATAATCTCCGAGCTTTTTATCCTTTATTTGATTAGAAATATTTTCATAAAACCTTTGCACAGCCGGACTGATATTTCCTGTATTGATTGTAATAGCCAGCCTGGAGCCGCGAACAGACATTTTTAAACACACCCCATCCTGCAAACCAGTTAGCTCGATGGAATTAAAAATCCGGGCATTTAAAACACCCTCTTTACAATGGCCTAAATAATAATTGAAATACGATGGTTCTTGTTCCTTAAAACTGCAGGCAGAGTTCTTCATATCTGGAATGTTCAGGTCAGTCCTTGTGATTCTAAAAGCACCACTTCGTCTATCCAAAAAAGGAGAAACACCACTATTAAACTGACTTGGGGCTGTTTCTTCGGAAATTTCAGCCTTTACAAAACTTATCCCCATCTTGGTAATATATACCTTAATCCCGGGAATATCACCGTAACATATTATATCATTTCGCACATTTCCGTTCCAATCTGCAATCTGCCCTTTGTTCTCAATGAATTTGTTGCCGAATGGAAATAGCCGAAAAGTGCTTCCTAATGCTAAAACTAAAACAATTAAATGAAATTTTTTCATGCCTCACACCAGAAAATTAATAAATTTTCAATTATTTGTTTTTAAATATAAAGATTTAGTGTGAGATTACCATAGACAAAAAATTTATTTACATTCTTTATATCTAAAGCAGGTTGTGATATGGTCGTTAACGATGCCGGCAGCCTGCATAAATGCATATATCACAGTCGAACCCAGGAATTTAAATCCCAAAGCTTTCAAATCTTTGCTGATTTTATCCGATAGTTCTGTCTTAGCAGGCAGTTCTTTCAAGTCTTTCCATTTGTTTAATAATGGCTTGCCGCCGGTATAACTCCAGATGAACTTATCAAAGCTGCCATGGTTTTCTATCAAATTAATAAACAACCCAGCATTATGAATTACAGCAGCGATCTTCATCTTGTTCCTGATAATACCTGCGTCCTGCAACAGGGATTCTACTTTTTCCTGTCCATATTCGGCAATTATATATGGGTCAAAATTGTCGAAAGCTTTCCTGAAATTCCCCCTTTTCAATAGAATAGTCTTCCAGCTAAGCCCGGCCTGGTTTATATCGAGTACCAAATGCTCGAAAAAGAGCCTGTCGTCGTGAACCGGAACTCCCCATTCTTCATCGTGGTATTTAATCATTTCCTCCCCGGAATCGCTCCACGGGCATCTATTATTCATGTTCTTATCCATACTATTTTTTAAGTAAAAGTTCTATTATATCTGAAGCATTTCTGACAGATTCCTCCTGCCCTGTAAAACCTATCTCTTTGAACTGCAGCAATCCTTCTTTATCGATATAAAACCTTGTAGGCAGGCCCGAAACGCTTAGTTTTTTCGCAAGTTCGTCCTTAAGGTCGAGATATACAGGCAAGTCGAACTCCCCTTTTTCAACGTATGCCTGTGCTTCTTTTTTCCTGTCGCTTCCTTTTTCCCATATGTTGACTGCGGCTATTAACACGTTCGAGTTTTCGCTGTATAAATTGTAAATCGTTTCCAGCGAAGTCATTACATCCGAGCACGGGCCGCACCATGATGACCAGAATTCAATTATTATTACTTTACCTTTCAGGAAATTAAGGTCGATTTTAATCCCGTTAAGAGTTTCGATTATCCCGAGGTCTATCTTTGCATTCAGTATATTTTTCTTTAGGGCGTCTATTCTCTTGTCCTTAGCCAATACAAGCAGGCTGTCGAATGCAGAGGAGTAATCGGACCCCTCACCTTTAAGCTTTTTATATAGGAAAGGAAACAGTCCGTCAATTTCGTCAGTCGATTTAGAATTAATTAAGGACAGTTCCGACATGCCATAAGCTTTATCATACTGAGCAAGCTCGTAGTGCGCAAGTACCAACGACTCATATAATTCTGAAGGAGCTTCGTCGCCATAAATATTCTTAGATTTGTTGTAAAAATCAATTGCATTTGAGTAATCCTTTTTCATTAAATATACCTTGCCTATCGATTCATAAACGGCTGCCTGGTTTATTCGCTGCATTCTCCCCCATTCCGAATCCGTTACATAAAGGGGTTTGGCAAGAATATCCGGTTTCGATGCTTCCTTTTCTGCAATTGACAGAAGCCTTATGGCCTCATTGTATTTATAATCCATACCGGAGTCTGCAAGCGCTGTCTTGCTTTCGAGCATAGAAAAAGCAAGCTTGATATATGCTCCCGGCCCAATATTCCTGCTCGAAGCAATTATATCGAGAAGGCCTGTGTAAGAGCCGGATTGCAGATACGAGCTTATCAGGGCTGAATAGATCCTGTCCTTATTTGCCGAATTAGGAAACTTATTAAAATATTCCACAACAGCGTCGGTAAACTCTTTGCGGGATGCAGCTTTAGCAAGGCTGGCCATATAGAGTTCTTCTGCCAGGGCGCTCGACGGGAATTTTACCGCAAAATCAGCCTCGATTTTACCTGCTTTATCCTTATTGTTCATAATCTTTAGAGCCCTGCTCATTGCCCTTACGTCGTTTTCATCATCGGGATTGTACCTGGCAAATGCTAAATTCGACATTTTTTTATCAAATTCTGATTTATCAATCATTTTCAGGTCGTACTGGAGTGAGGTAAGTCCAATATCGGCCTGTATATTATCGGGATACAGTTCTATTTCTTTTTTCAGTAATTCCACAGCTTTCGAGAAATTGGCTTCCCTGTTCGCGCTGATTGGCAGATTGCCGAGATAGGTAACCGCGTTTTTTAAATAAGCGCCTTTCATAGGCTTGCCTTCGGCATTTAGTGTCAGGATATCCCAATAATTGCCGCTGTTGTCGTCGCGCAGCTTTCCGTCGGTAATACTGATTACTGTGTAGATTACACCGGCCGGCAGAGAAAATTCGGCGCTATACTTTTTGGCAGGAGCATCATACCTTAGTGCAATCTCGTGGGCTGCCGGATTGGTCGAGCTATATGTAAAAGTAAACAATGAAAGGAATAACTTCTCCCCTACATTAAATTTGGCCGCAGGAGTATAATCGAAAAACAGTTTTTCCTTATCGCGGATTTTGTCGGGTTTAATATTAAGTTCCGCAAAAGATTGCGAAAACGATGCAAAAATCGAGATAAAAATCAGTAATGCAATCCTTTTCATGTCAATACCCTTTCATTTACTATTATGCTTAAATTTTTTCTCATCAATTTCATTGATTTAAACAAGATTCATATCATCAATATTACTGTGCTTTACGAGTTCTTCCCGTATTAATTCAAAAGCTTCTTCGGGTGAATCGACAAATCTAAACAAATTAATATCTTCAGTCGAAATTACACCTGAATCTGCAAGGTATTCAAAATTAATGACATTGCTCCAGAACTCCTTAGAATATAAGAAAATTGGCAGAGGTTTTGTCACTTTCAGAGTCTGCTTAAGAGTAAGAATTTCCATCATTTCGTCAAGGGTGCCGAATCCACCGGGGAAAACAACAAGCGCATGTGCCAGGTAAACAAACCAGAATTTCCTCATAAAGAAATAATGAAATTCAAAATTGAGGTTAGGCGAAATAAACTGGTTGGGTACCTGTTCGAACGGCAGGCTGATGTTTAGGCCGATATTAGGTGCCCCGGCTTCGAACGCGCCCCTGTTGGCAGCTTCCATAATACCAGGGCCACCACCGGTACAAATATAATAGCGCTTGTTTTTCCTGAGCGAGTTCGACCACTGGGCTAGCAGGAATGAGAGTTTCCTTGCATCTTCATAATACTTTATCATATGCTTTTGTTTTTCAAGGATTTCAATATTCCCGGCAATATCCGCCCTCTCTGCTTTTTGGGCTGATTTAAGAGCTTTTTGCAGGTATTCCATCCT
>DAINRZ010000329.1:0-4841 GCA_036741575.1 Kapaibacterium sp. (SeqCode) | reverse complement strand
AATGAAACAATAAAAATTACCGATAATTTACTGTTTTTCATATAAATATTCCCAAAATCCAATATTATTTCAACAATAATAGTTAATATATAAAAGAATTTTTAAATTGCAATGTAAATACAAAAATAATTACTTATGTTCGTTTATTAACGATTCTAATTAAAAACAAATTTTTAATTTTGACGATTATTGATAAATACATTGCTGATTTTTGATACTTATACCGGATGGCTTGTAAAAAACTAATATATATACAGGTTTTACTTATCATTTGCAGTAAGGTTGCTGTTGCAGGCGATGATTTCGAGCTGTTGAGCAAGGCGGCAGACAGCAGTCTATATTGCAGCCGTTTTTCCGAAGCTCATGAACTTTCGGAAAAAGCGCTCGAAACAGCAGTGGTTTTTTTTGGGAAGCACTCGCAGCAATACTTAAATGCAATGGAAAGGTTTATTCGAATCCATATACTATTAGGCAAATACTCCGAAGCAAAAGAGCTGATAGCAGCCGATTTGCCGATTTGCCTTGCTTTGGGCGGCAGCAAGGGCGCTAATTATGCCTGTGCACTCGGCTATAACGGCGAGCTGCACCTGAAGCTCGGCAAAACAGACAGCGCAATTACTTCGTTGAAATCTGCTTTGGAAATATTGAGTGAAGCAGCGAGTCAGAATAGATTTAAATATGCTTCAGTGTTAAACTGCTTAGGAACTGCTTATTTAATAGCAGGCGATTACACTAAGGCATTCCCTCTGCTGGACAGCTCACTTACTATGAGAAAAAGGCTCTCGCCCCAGGGCAGCCCCGAATTTTGCGAAAGCCTTGTAAATCTCGGAAAGTATTTCCAGGCACGCGGCGACTTCCATTCGGCAGATTCTTTATATAAGTTGTCCATGGAAAAACTTAGGAAAATTTTCCCCTATAAAACTTACTATCTTGCTAATGCACTCTACAATTTAGGCAACCTGTATTACGAATATAGTTACTATCCCGAGGCGACTCCCTATCTCGAGGAATCGCTCGATATCTACAGAAGCATTTTCGATGGCGACCACCCCGACAAAGCTAATGCTATTAATAAACTTGCTGAACTCTACGACAGCCGCAACAAGTACGAAGAAGCAGGCAAGCTGTACCTGGAGGCCCTCGATATGCGCTCAAGGCTTTATTTGGAAGATCATCCCGACGTTGCCGAGAGCCTCAACAACATGGCAATATTTTTCGATATGCAGGGTAATATAGAAGAAGCAGGCAAGCTTTATTTTAAAGCGCTCGAAATGAACAGGCGCATTTACAGTGGCGACCACCCCAGTATTGCACTAAACCTGAATAATATCGGCTATTTTATGCAGAAACTGGCAAATCTTGCCGGGGCAGAGCCTTACTTCAGGCAGGCCCTCGATATGTACAGGCGGATTTACTCGGGCGACCACCCGGATATTGTATCGAGCCTGAATAATCTGGCTTTTTTGTATTACCAGCTTTCGAAGTACGACAGTGTGGAAACATACTACAAAGAATCTATTGCCATGCTGCAAAGAATGGGGAACAACGAAAGCGGCGACCTGGCAATCCTGCTGAACAACCTGGCAAATTTCTACGACAACGAAGGGCGGTACTCCGAAGCCGAGAACCTTTACCTGCAATCCCTGGCAATTTACAGGCGGATATCCCCACCCGAAGACCCAAGCCTTGCCAGAACAATTAACAACCTTGGCGAATTTTACAACAAGCTGGGCAGGTACTCCGAAGCCGAGAGCCATTTCAAGGAAGCGCTGGGCATGTACAGGATACTTTTTTCGGAACCTCATTCCGAACTGCTTGCCAGTATCAACAGTATGGCTTCGTACTACAAAGAGCATGCGGATTTCTCTGCTGCCGAATCCCTTTACAAAGAAGCGCTGATTATTGCACGCAGCTTATATAAAACAAATAATCCCAACCTGGCCAAAACACTGAACAATGTAGCCGATTTCTACGAAAAACAGGGCAGGCTGGACGAAGCTTATGCCCTTTACACAGAAGCATACGACATCAGCCGCAGCATATATACCGGCGATAATCCAGAACTGGCTTCGTACCTAAACAGCATTGCCTCGGTACTGATGGAAAAAAGTGATTATGACGGCGCAGAAGCGAAGTACGAAGAAGCGCTTTCCATCAGGAAGCGACTTTTCCGTGAAGGGCACAACAGTATTGCCTCGAGCTACGGCAACCTGGCTTACCTCTACGAAAAGACCGGCAATATAGAAATAGCGGAAGAATATCATAAAAAATGCCTCGAAATAAAGCGAAACATTTTTACAGAGGATAATATCGAATTGGCTAACAGCCTGAACAGTTTAGGCACTTTTTACATGATGAACGGCAGGCTTGCCGAAGCCAGGCCGCTGCTTTCCGAGGCGCTATCGATGGCCCGCCGCCTGTTCAGCGACAACCACCCTTACCTGAATTATATGCTGACGAGCATGGGCGATTACTTTAACCGCACAGGCAGGCCCGATTCGGCATATTATTATTTCTCGCAGGCGCATCAGGTAATCAACAGGTTCGTTAATTCGTATTTTCCATCGCTCAGCGACGCCGAAAAGGCATTGTTCTGGGAATCGAACAACGGTATTTATAAAATGTTTAATTCTTTTACATATTCAAATGTTAAAAAGATGCCGGGCCTTGCTGCCGAAATGTTCGACAACCAGCTATACACCAAGGCTATCCTGCTTAATTCATCAAAGAAAGTAAGAGAGAGGATTAATGCCAGCAAGGACACTGCATTAATCTTTCTGCTGAGAAAATGGCAGACAAACAGGGAAATACTTGCAAGCCTCTACAGGCAGCCGGTTAATTCGCCGCAGCGGCTTTTATACAATATTGATTCACTCGAGCAGGCAACAAACGAACTGGAAAAGCAGCTATCTAAAAAATCCGAAGTATTTTCGAAAGAATATGAAAAGGCAAGGCCGGCCTGGAAAGATATCAGGAGAAGCCTGAAGGCCGGCGAAGCCGCCGTCGAAATTATCAGGATGAGGTTTTTTGATTACAAGCCAGCAGGCGTAGATTCGAAGATGAAGAAATTCACTTATACCGATTCTGTTATTTATGCTGCGCTTATTATAAAAAATATCACTGTGGATTTCCCGGAAATTGTGTTTCTCGAAAACGGCAACGAACTGGAAACAGTGTTTATAAAGCAGTACCGCAAAGCAATTAAGTTCGGCATCAGGGATGAATACTCTTATGGGGCTTTCTGGCGCCAAATAGACGGCAGGCTTGGCGGCATAAGCAAAGTTTATGTATCGGCGGACGGCGTTTACAACAATCTGAACCTAAATACACTTTACGACGATAGTTCAGGCGTTTATATCATTGACAAATACGATGTCAGGTTGCTGACAAGCAGCCGCGATTTAGTAGAAATCAGGAACCGCAAAGCAGTGAAAACAGGCAATTTTGCCGGCCTTTTCGGCAATCCTGCATACAATCCCGCTGGCGGGGCCGAATTAATTATCAATCCTCTGCCAGGCACCCTCGAAGAAGTTAACGAGATTAAGGGCTATATGAACTCCTTTAAATGGGCATACCGCCTTTATACCGGTGGCAATGCCAGGGAAGACAGCGTGAAAAAGCTCGTTAATCCCAAAGTGCTGCATATTGCAACACACGGGCTGTTTATGGAACCCGAAATGTTGAATAACTCAGGCGTTTTCAAATATGACGCATCCGGCAATCCTCTGATGAGGTCGATGCTGCTGCTTGCAGGAGCCGAGCCTTCGCTTTTCGGTGGGAATACCGGAATGCCAACAGCCGAAGACGGCCTGCTGACGGCATACGAAGCCATGAACCTTAATCTCGACGAGACGGAACTTGTAGTCCTTTCGGCATGCGAAACCGGCCAGGGCGAGCTGAAAAACGGCGAGGGCGTTTACGGTTTGCAAAGGTCGTTCCAGGTGGCTGGCGCCCAAAGCCTTATCATGAGCCTTTGGAATGTAAACGACCTGACAACGCGAAACCTCATGATATCATTCTATGGCAAATGGCTGACAGGCAAAAACAAAAGACAGGCATTCCGCGAAGCGCAAATAGAGCTGAAAAACACCTTCCCCGAACCCAAATACTGGGGCGCCTTCGTTATGCTGGGGGAATGAGAGGTGGGGGTGAAATTTATTACTTAGTTTTTAATATAACTTTCATTTAAAAATAGTTTAGCCCAGATTACGCGATAGGAAAGTAAAGATCATTGAGGACAGTCAAATACTGAATTTATCTTATATGTTTTAAGATAAATTCTATCGCTACGCATTAGAGCAATTACTGATATTTCAATCCGTTAAGAAAATTATTTAAAATCCATTGCTGATTTTTGGTTTAACAAAATCCACATGATTTTCACTTTTTTCTTTTATTAGCTTTATTTTCTAATAGTGTTTTAACTGATTTATCGAAGTCACTTTCCATCTGGTTTAGTTCATGGATTCTATCGGAATGGAATTTGCCGTATTCTTTATGAGCGTGTTCCAGGGCTAATTCATGAGAAATCCGGCCTGCGTTGGTTAGTATTTCTCTATCGTTAATATTCAGGAAAGCATCTAATTTTATTATCCAGTCACTCATGTACATCCGGATTCTTCGCATTGCCTGCCCCTCGGCAAATACGAGATATTGTTCCGTAAGGTTATTCAGGGCAAGAAGTTCCCCTTCATTTAGGTAATTCTTTGCAATCTCTGTGTCCGTTTTTCTTGGATTCTCGCCTCGCCAATTAGTAAGGCCCATATTGGGCTGTTTGCTATTTTATAGATTATTTCTGCTGCCGTATTGCCTGTTATCGCCCAAAGCATTTTATTTTGCAC
>DAINRZ010000328.1:0-4857 GCA_036741575.1 Kapaibacterium sp. (SeqCode) | reverse complement strand
CAAAGTCCATATTATTCACCGCAGGCAGGAATTCAGGGCTTCGAAAATCATGGTCGAAAGAGCAGAAAGGAATCCTAAAATCGACTTCCTGTTCGACCATGTTATCGATGAATTCCTGGGCGGGAAAATAAACGGCATGAACAGGCTGACTGCAATAAGGGTGAAAAACGTTAAGACCGGCGAACTGCGCGAAATTAAAACCGACGGCGTATTTTTCGGTATCGGTCATACCCCCAATTCGGTTGTATTCAAAGAATTTATCGATACCGACGAGAACGGTTATATAATTACTAAACCAGGATCCACATATACAAATATTCCAGGTGTTTTTGCCTGCGGCGATGTGCAGGACCATGTTTACAGGCAGGCTGTTACAGCAGCCGGCAGCGGTTGTGCCGCAGCCATAGATGCCGAAAGATGGCTGGGGGAAAATATCTGAAAACTTTTATTCGACAGTAAGATTAGCCCGGTATTTGGCCGACAGAGATTTGGCGGCCTGCCGGGCTGCTTCTATTGTGGCATAACCCCAAAGTTTAACTTTATAATACGGCAGGTCGCCCTGCATATATCTTTCGAAATAAGCTTTCTGGCCTCGCTTTTCCCACAGCGACAGCAGTTCGTATGCCTGGGTTTCGCTCTCGGCGCTCTGCACTTCAATTTCGTAAGGCAGGATAGACGGATCGAGCCAACGTATTTCTACTCTTCTGTTGTAATACTCTTGCCAGCTGCTTTTAATAAAAGTAAAATTCGGTTTGGCCGAACCTTCGCTTCTCAGTTTTATCTGGCTCGGGTCAACTCCTTTGCTTACTAATAGCTTCCTGGCTTCTTCGGCACGGCGCAGGGACAAGTCTTTACCGAAACCTACTGTGCCTTCGTCGGATGTATGGCCGATAAGCTGGATTTCGCTATTAGAATTATCCTTAAGGATACTGGCGAGCGATTCAAAAATGGGGTGGAATTCCTGGCTGATAGTAATACTGTTCTTGTCGAATGTACAAATTGACTGTGGGAATGAATATTTACTGTATGGCTTAAGTACGGTATTCAGTTCATCCTGCAGTTCGTATTCGCCGGCTTTGGCTTTTACATTTGTCACCAATTCGAGGCATTCGTGGGAACTGGTATTTTTCGATACTTTAAACTCATAGTAATACCTCAGCGAAAGGGATATTTCTGTGAGTATATCCGAGATATAGCCAAGTTCGTCGTCGAACTGAAAATAGAGCTTGCCGCCGGTCATGTCTGTAAGGTATTTCAGGTAGTAGCTGCGGACGGCATTCCCGATAGCAATTACGTAAACCGGTATCCCGTTTTCTCTTGCGTAGTTTGCACAGTCATTAATATCGAAAGAAACAGAACAATTGTCATCGTAATAGGTCAGTATAACAAGAGCTTTGGTTTTATTCATCCCGCTTTTCAGTGTATTGACTGCGTTAAGGGTTGCCCTGTACAGGCCGTTCAGCGATCCAGTGTTGTCGGGAATAGATATGGCAGAGATTTTACTAACTGCATCCTCGTATGGTGATAGTGATATTTCATTACCAAAACTCTGATTGAAAAATGAAAAAGAGATTTTATCCCCCTGATAAAGCCTGGATGCAAACTCCTTAAGGTAAAAAAGAATCAACTGATTACTTTGTGCAACAGCAGAATTATCGAGTAGAATGCCAATATCGACGTTTTCGGGCTCCCTTGGATTATAAACTTCTTTTGCAGGAATTCTATCATAAAATATTTTATATTCATTGCCACAGACGTTTTCGGCGCTAAGGACAAATTCCTCTTCCAGTTTTTCAGGTAGTCCGTAAATATGGTTCCCGTTTTTATCCAGCAAAACGAACCTGGCGGTAAATTCCTTATCATCAGGGGAATTTATGGTACGCATAACCTTGAATTTGACGGGCATAACATCAGAGGCAGCATCTGTCATACCAATGAAATACTCCGAAGGTGAATAGGACGGAGAAATTGTAACTATCTGGGTATTCTTTTTGGTTACTTCTTTAGTATTATTTTTAATAGCAGGTTTTTCGCCCGGCTCGGAATAATCTACAGTGCTAGCATCATTTGAGAAAGTGACAAGGCAAGTTTTTACAAGTGAATCAACATTGCCCTGGTATGCAGTTACATTATATTTCCTTGGTTCGAATATCCTTGCAAGAAGCGAATCGCTGGAATAGAAATACCTGTCAATACCGCGAACTTTAACTCTGTCGGCATTTTCGAAACTCCATTTTATTGTGGTCAGCGAATCCGGTGTAGTAATAACTTTTTCAGGGAAATAATTTACAGTAATTGGCTGGTGAGAGCATGAAATCAAATACACGGCCATTATTAGCCACAGATAACTCTTGTAGCATATCAGAATGTATTTTATTAAGCTCATTTTTAACCTAAATTGTTATTTCAAAAAAATTTATTTCTTTTTCACAAATATAAAGCCTCCATATTCATTAGAGTCAACAAAAATTTTATCATTGCCGACAAATTCCCCAGCCAACAATTTTAATGCCAAAGGGTCTGAAATATGCTTCTGAATGGCACGCTTTAGGGGCCGGGCGCCATACTGAATATCGAATCCTATCTTGGCAAGCCACTCCATAGCCGGCTCGGAAAATTCTATATCGATGTTATATTTTGCCAATTTAGCTTTCAGTTTGTCCAACTGCAATTTGGCGATTTTTTCAATTTCAATGTCTGTAAGTGGTTTGAACAGAATGATTTCATCTATCCTGTTCAGGAATTCGGGCTTCATTTTTTTTCTAAGCAACTCTACAATTTTTACCCTTAGCCCTGAAAGCCTCGAGTTCCTGTTCTCATCGTTCAGTTCATTAATTGCATCCTGGATAATGTCGGTACCCAGGTTCGATGTCATAATTATGATGGTATTTTTAAAATTTACTATCCTTCCTTTGCTGTCGGTCAGCCTGCCGTCGTCGAGCACCTGCAGCAACACGCTGAAGACCTCGGGATGTGCTTTCTCTATTTCATCGAGCAATACGACAGAGTAGGGCCTGTTTCTGACCGCTTCGGTCAGCTGGCCGCCTTCTTCGTAGCCTATATAACCCGGAGGTGCTCCAATAAGCCTTGATACAGAAAACTTCTCCATGTATTCGCTCATATCAATCCGTATCAGTGAATTTTCATCGTCGAATAGAAATTCAGCCAATGCTCGCGCCATTTCGGTTTTTCCAACCCCGGTTGTGCCAATAAAGATAAAAGTCCCAATTGGCTTGTTTTCATCCTGTAAGCCAGCTCTGCTGCGCCTGATGGCATTGGATATTGAAATGACGGCTTCGTTTTGCCCTACTATCCTCTGATGAATCCTGTCTTCCATTTTAATTAATTTTATTCTCTCCGATTCCATCATCCTTGTTACAGGTATGCCCGTCCATTTGGAAACCACTTCGGCAATATCGTCGGCGTCAATTTCTTCCTTAAGCAATTTTTGTGATTTCTGAACATTATTCAATATAGTGTTGATTTGCTTCAGTTTCGACTCTAATTGGGGAATAGTCCCATAGCGTATTTCGGCAACCTTACCCAGGTCGCCTTTTCTCTCGAAATCGTCGGCATCGATTCTAACTTTCTCAATACGAGCTTTATAGTCCCTAATTTCGCTAATCAGGCTTTTCTCTCGTTCCCACCGTTCTGTCAGGGAAGCGCTGCTGAGTTTAAGAGCATCCAGTTCTCTTTCGATTTCCTCTAATCTTTTCTTTGTATTTTCTTTATTGTTTTCTTCGCTCATATAAAACTCGATTTTTTCTTTGTTTTTACCGTTACTTTTACATAAATTATTATAAATATTTAATTTATTAACATTTGTTTAATAATATTACGAAAAAAGTATCATAAAATCAACGGATTTGAATGGTAAAAATTTTGAAAAAATATGATTTTATCTGAGAATTATGTCACAATAACGGGCTTTAAGTGTTATTGTAAATTTAAACTATGTAATGAAAAGAGGTTCGTATGGTGAGAATTTTCCTCTTGTTA
Organism: Kapaibacterium sp. (SeqCode); assembly: GCA_036741575.1. Classification (GTDB taxonomy): domain Bacteria; phylum Bacteroidota; class Ignavibacteria; order Kapaibacteriales; family UBA2268; genus DAINRZ01. Next base: position 858 of record DAINRZ010000328.1, on the reverse strand, counting down.
AATATATGCCTGTTATTTTCTGGCGCGGCAATGGCTCAGCTAAAGGTTGACTCCAGAAATTCGGGTAATCCAGAAGAATTGGTAAAAGGACTGTTTGCCGGCGGCGGTGTGGATATCAGGAACATCGTTTACAAAGGCAGCCCGGCAACCGCCTGGCCTTCTATCGGATCGTTCGACGGAACCGATTCCAATATCGGAATCGACTCTGGTTTGTTGATTACCACAGGCTCGATATTCGATGCACCAGGGCCTAATACTATGCCGTGGTGCACTTCGATTATATCGTGGGATGGAGACCCGGAACTGGAGAATTTAGTTGGCGGCAAAACCAAAGACGCAACTGTGCTTGAATTCGATTTCATACCTGTTTCCCGCAAAATCGAATTCCGCTATGTATTCGCTTCCGAAGAATACGAAGAATTTGTGTGCAGCGAATTCAACGATGCTTTTGCTTTTCTGGTCAGCGGGCCCGGAATTTCGGGCAAGAAAAACATTGCCAGGGTGCCGGGTACTTCAGACATTGTTTCCATTAATACCGTCAATAACGGCTGCAAGAATTCCAAATTGGATACCAGGCCTTTTTGCGACAGCCTTGCAGGGCCTTGTTATCCGAGAAATAAATATAGCTTTGTCTCCAACGAAGATGGCCGGTCTGTTGAATATGACGGATTTACCAAGGTTTTCAATGCAATTCTTACCGGCTTGGTGCCCGGCGGCAAGGCCGCCTCGGCGGGCCCGCCTAGCAGCCCGCCGATTGCCACCAACCCGCCGATCAGCAGGCTCGCGCCGGCATTCGCCGCCGCTTTTGCCGCAGCTTCCGCCGCAGCCTTCTCGCGCCGCATCCCGCGGATGGTGCGC
>DAINRZ010000327.1:0-4858 GCA_036741575.1 Kapaibacterium sp. (SeqCode) | reverse complement strand
CTGTCTGCCTGCCGAATTCTTCTAAAATTCTTTTTATAACGTCATTGCCGTCGGCTTCGTTCAGGCTGTCCAGCAGGCTTACCAGGTTATTAATCCCCAGCTCGTCCAGGTCGATATTCAGCGAGTTCGAGTTAGTCAGGTTGAAACATTCCGAAAACAGGCTTTTCAGGAACGGGTTTGTATTCGGAATCCTATCGACTGCTTCTTTTAGTTCAAAATGTCCGTCATCGTCCATGCACCGCGCCGAAAATAAGCCATAGGTGATAGTCTGCGCATACATGTCAGCAAAATCACCCGGAGTCATTTCGTGAATCAGCGATGCCCTGAATTGTTCATACAGGCTGTGCAGCGGCCCCGTTTCAATTTCAATTTCAAATACATCGTTCACACGGTCGCGGATATCCCTTGCAATAACTGCCATAATTTTGGCAAGCTGCTCTGCCGTCCTAATCGCCTGGCGTGTCGAGCCGCGGAAAGCCCTGAGCCATTCCTGCCGCCATTCTTCTTTTGGCAGATTATCTTTCCAGGCAAGATATGAAAGGTAAGACTGGATATTATTGAAGTGAGTTTCGGTCTGGTCCCACGAAAAGTCACGAATTACCTCGTGGCCGTCTTCATCTTTGTGGAAGTGAGCAAAAGTAATGCATCTATTCGAATTTGCGCCATGCCCTGTAACAAACAGCAGGTCTTCCAATTTGTAATACTGGTGATTAGGGTCGCTGCGGCGTTTGGCAACAAACCTGCTAAGCACGCGCCTGAGCACACCCAGAGGCAGGCGGTTGGTATCGAAGCCCAGCCAGAAAACATTCCAGGGCTGGTTGGAGCTTATAGGCCGCAATTGCTTAATCTGTCGGATTTTCGAAGCATATTTTTCGTTGATTCCAAGCTCAGCAGGATCGAAATCATACGCCAGTACGTCGATATTCTCAAATAAGTCAAGGTTAATAGGCCAGTCGAGCCTTTCGCTCAAAAAATATACAAGCGATTCAAAATCTTTTATTTTAAGTATTGCCGATGCTGATAACATAAATTACCCTGGTAACAGAATATTTCAAAAAAACTAATTATTAATTTCCAGCCAGCCAATCAGGATGGGTTTAATCATAACGCCTTCCGGAGTGGCAGCAGGAACATTAGCCTTGCGCATGTAAGAATTATGAATATGTGCCTCCACTTTTTTCCGGGCATCAACAAGGCTCTCCTGCGGCTCTTTTGTTGTTCTCGGAGTATCGGGCACACATTCAATAATCGGATCGATGGCAGTTGCATCCGATATAATATTCTTTGAATTGAAATCAAAGAAGTACCAGGCAGTCAGCCCTTCGTCGATATGCCAGTTCCCCGAAAGCCTTTCCTGCACAGGCAATTTATAGCAAAAGAAAACACCTTTGGATTTTTTGCCGGGATATTCTTTGCCGCTGAAAATCCGTAAGGGGAAGCTTGGCAATAAAGCTGCGGTTTCGGGATTATCTTTCATCAGTTTATTGAATTTGAGCAGCATTTCCTCGCTGGGAGTCGTAGTTCCTTCGTATGCATGATTGAATTCCCTGAGCGCTTCAAAATCATCTTCGGGAGTAAGTAACTGCCTGCCTTCGATGCCGAAAGTTTTAGAAATTCTTAGGGTTTTATGGGCTACCTTTTCGTAAAGCAGCAGCAATTCTTCCAGTTCAGTTGGGGGCAGGAAGTTCCAAAAGCGGACTTTGCCACGGAGCGGTGCAAGCTCCGGGTGATTGCTTATAATATTATCTTCAGTATTTTTGTCGAGCCTACGGTCAACACGACCGATACGCTGCATCAGCCGCACTGGATTCCAGTGAAGGTCGTAGTTTATCAATAAAGAAGCATCCTGAAGGTTCAAACCTTCGGAAAGCACATCCGTAGAAATTAAAATACGAATTTCCTGTTTGCCTGATTCTTTCAATTGTTGTGATGAGGAATCATTATAATACGGAGAAAACCGTTTTATCAGTTCAGTACGGTCGCCTTTGTAGCTGCTGTCAATTTCCTCGATATGAGTCAGCCCCGCTGTTATAAGCTTTTTCTTTAGATACACAGCAGTACTTTTGTATTCTGTGAATATTATTACTTTATTTGATTGTAGGTCAGTATCGCTTTTCAGCATACTGATTAACTGTTCCAGTTTGTCATCTTCTTCCGATGATATATTGCTAACCTCTTTAATAAACTCGGATAACTGATCCAAATCCATTATAGTATCTGAAACTATTTCAGATACATTGAATTCACTTTCGTCAAGCTTCTGCCATTCGAATTCAAGTTCATCCGGTATGCCTGAATCATCTTCGTCATCGTCATTCGTGCTCTTTTGGTATTGCTGCAAAATTGAGTAAATCAATTCCTCGTGTTGTGCTTTCCACATATCAGCTTTTTTGGGCCTGTGTGTTTCCACAAATTGAAGAAGTTTGAACAATAGCACTTCACAGGAATTTTTGAAAGCAACAACCGAGCTTTCAAATCTTTTAAGGAACAACATACGGATTAGTGCAACAACCTGTATATTCCTTCCAATCTTCATAGCATCAACATCTTTTAAATCGCCTAAGTAATAAGGCTCATCGTAGAGAGAATATACCGACAGGCTGAATAACGGTTTTTTCCTATTGAAAGCTCTTTTTATCATATCCAGCAGCCTGCCATACACTTTTTTCAGAGAATAAGGAACTACCTGGGGTGGCATTCTAACTGGGAAAAACACATCATTGCCTTCGAGCAGTTCAGTGCTTTTTTTTACATAAGCGCGGCTGCGCTGAACGACAAGCTCCCTGAATAGGTTATCGTTGAGTAGAGCTTCGTTCGCCTTTGAACTATCGATTATTACTTCCTGGATTGAATCCTCCATGCGGTTAAAATGAGTACGCAGGCTTGTAATGCTAAGGGGTGCCTGATTGAAGTATGAATCATCCTGATTTGTTATTAAATCAATCTGGTGTTTTAAATCAAACAATGAATTATTGATAGGTGTAGCAGTCAGCAGATAAACCTGCTTGTTGCCTTTCAGTATAGATATCAGTTTCCTGTATCTGCCCGATGCCTGGTTTCTGAAATTATGTGCCTCATCGATTATTACTACATCAGCATTTTTTCTAATATCCTCAATAAACGCCGGCCAATCATTGTCTTCATTGGGCTCTCTTAATAAATCAGTATGATTATATATTCTAAAAGGAAAGAGAAGGCTGTCTTGTGAAATATTTAGATATTTTTTTAACTTAGCTTCCCAAACCGGTTTCCTGGTTGCCTTGGGGACTAATAGAACAATGCGTTTCCTTTCATGCACAAGTAATCTCTCAAGAATCATAAGCCCTATAAAAGTCTTACCCAGGCCCACTCCGTCGCAGAGCAGAGCTCCATTATATTTGTTGGCAATTTGTATCATTGAATGATAGCCTTCCCGCTGGTATGGAGCCAGAATACGATATATGGCAGAATGATTGTTTTCCCATTCATCGAGAGATATTTCGTGCGACCTGAAGTAGTCATTCAAAGCTTTTAGATAAACCTCAAAAGGTGTATATTCTCTTGTATGTTTTTCAATCACCTTCAATATATCGGGAGTAACATCTTCAGATAAATTCCAATGCTCTTCAAACCAGTCCTGTAATTCGCTAACTCTCGATTTCTCCTGGATATTAAGTTCGATGTTGTCGGTAAGCCCCGAGCCGGTAAAATTAGACGATCCGACGAGAGCTGCCGAACCAACAACAGCAAATTTAGCATGAGTAATATATGCCTTAGCATGAAATTTCCTTTTTCGGTAAACTCTGCATTCAATTTTCTTATCTTTCAGAGCCTGAACGATTGCAGGAACACCTCTCAGGAAATCATTGTTTTCTTTTTCATTCTCAATACTATTATCTAATTTTTCGGCAATCTGGTTAAGTGCTTTTACAAATACAGTGTGCGTTTTTTTTGATACTTCATCACCCATTAGAATTCTGATTTTCTCAAGCATTTGCCATTTGCTATCGAGTTTTAGCAGAGCGCTGATATCGAAATAACCGGTGGCAATATCAAACGAAGTGGACAGGTCGCACCAATCATACAGATAGTCCTTTACTTTCCAAAGTTCACTGCTATTATCAACAATAAAGATATTTGAGGAATCTTTCTTTAGTTTGTCCATGTGATTTTCTTTGTTTTTTCTTTTGCAAACCTAAATATTATAAATAATACTTTTTACGCCATATTATATCACGAAAAGTATTTTCCCAATTTATTTAATAAGTTATTTTTTTATTAGTATAAACGTTTTCAAATTCAATATAATCCAATGTATTTGAATCTAATAAATATTTTTATCAATTCATAATCAATAATTACCAATGAGTATATTTTCTTAAAACTTGATATAACAAATCGTGTTGTAAGGGTTCAAGATTTTGAACCCCTACTTTGATTTTCGAAAAACACATCATTCTATTGAATTTACCGCTGCCGTTTGATACAGGTGTTAAAGGATGGGCGTAAGCCTATATATATCAATGCCATCCCCCTTAATCCCCCTTCCAAGGGGGACATTAGAGATGGAGCCCACCTTGGAAGTGGACTCCGTTTATCACCAGGTAATAGCCCCCACGCCGGTTACAAATATTAAATATACCAAATATATTTCCATTTTTATTTGGATATGCAAATTTTATTTATTATATTTGCATTATGTAAAATGTTGCAATTGTATTATTTGTTATTCGTTGTATGATATATGATATATTTGCATATTGTAGAGACGCACGGCGTGCGTCTCAGGCCTGTCCCGCACGGCGTGCAGGCAGCGGACAATGCCCTCTGCCGGCGGCTAAAGCCGCCGGTTGCAAATTGTCTGAACCATGATTTACAG
>DAINRZ010000326.1:0-4862 GCA_036741575.1 Kapaibacterium sp. (SeqCode) | reverse complement strand
TATATTACGCTTTCAACCTTTTGATTATTGTAGGAATAGCAGACTTCGGAAGTGTTATATTCAGCATCTTTAGCTTGACATAATCCTCGTGATAGAAGTAGTATCCTTTGTTTGATCCGTTTCTCGAGCCGGCTCCGGAATCTTTGATAAGAAACCAGGTTCCGTCTTTGCGCTCAACCCATCCAACTATATGAATGCCGTGGTCGTCTGTGGTCGAATTTTCGGAAATCCTCAGCTGACGGGCGTATTCATCGATATACTCAGAGGGTATGTCGTAACTGGGCACTATTGCCACCTCAACATGAGATTCGTATCCGCTCGAGGAAACATCTCCGCCGATGGGAACAGAATAGCCATTTTTGACAGCTTCTTTGATGATCTTCATAAAATCGTCGAGTGGAATATTGTAGTATTCTTCGCTGCGGGCCCAGTTATCGGGTACGTCGTGCAGCGCCTTTTCCCAGTGAGGGTACCTGATATCGGAGATGAAATCGATATACTCGTCGAGATTGAGCTTCACCTGATTAGCCATGAATTCCAAGGGAGTCATTACCTTGCCGTTATAAGTAACTTGTGCCGGAGGCTCGCCGATATGGTAATTCAAAATCTGCTTAACAGTTGCCAGCACTATCTCTTCGTTCCAGTTATTTGTATTTTTCACATTTTCCAAATAGGTGTTTATCTCATTGATTAAGTCTCTGTGGTCGAGAAATTTCTGGCCATTTTTCAATCCAGTGTAAGCATCTGCCGGCACACACCCGTATTTCTTCCATATCCTGAGGGTGCTGCCTGTCAGGCCTCCTTCGGCAACATAGGACTCGCCGTGCAGGCGAACAAAACGCCTTGCTTTCTCGACATATTCCCAATAAACGGTAAACATTTCGGAGATTTTGATTTCTTTGTTGTGCTGCCTTTTAATTTCGGATTCCAGCCACGAAGTGGAGCAGAAGCACCAGCAAGTGTTAGTGGAGCCTTGCGAAACTGGTGGATTGTGCCAAATCTGCATAAAATCGGAGGCCTGTTTGGGCAAATCCCTGCCTCCGAAATCCATTTTGAAAACCTTGTTCTTTTTCTCTTCCTTCTTTTTGTAATCATTTGTAGATTTTTCAATCTCGTCCCAAAATTCACTTTTAATCTCTCGGTATGAACCTTTGTCTTTTTTTGGAGCAGATTTTTCCGTTTTGTACTGAGCACTAATATTATATCCTGCAGTCAAAACTGCGATTAGAAATAGCACTGTAGCCTTTGTCATTGTATTACCCCAGCAAAAATTTCATATTAAAATTATATTTTATTTTTTCATAAACATAAGTTTTAGCAATTTACAATTTAAAAGAAAATTATATATATATCACTTTTTTATTTAATGATTAGCTTGCTAACATCGAGAATATGGTTTATTATGTTTCCGTTGCTTTTATTGCAGGGCGGACTGCTGTTGCCAAAGGATAGCTCTGACGGCACTGGAGACTCATCGCAATCAGCTCCCGCAGTATCAGGGATAACCTTATTCGGTGGGCCTGCACTAATATATAATATCGCCAATTTTGGCGATTTGCCAAATATAAAGAACTGCTGCCCAAAGTTTGGCAATACTTTAGGCGCAGGAGGTTTTGCAGGTATTGGTATTGAAAGGAGTATAAATAAAAAACTGAAACTGGGAATTAATTTATCATACAACTATATTGAAACCAATTTCGAATTCGATGAACCGATAAATTTAATCATTGACGGCAGTTCATATAATGGTGTATTCCGCCACATTCTTAATACAGATATTAGTTATTTCGATGTCAGTCCTTTTATTTCGGCAAAGATTAGCAAATCAGTTTGGTTAACCGGCGGTATAAACCTATCGCATATAATCGAAACAACTTACCTGCAGTACGAAAAAATTGTAAATCCCACAGACAGAGGCACTTTTACAGACGGAACCAGAATCAGGAACTATTCTAAAGGGAATATGGAAAGAATGAACAACCTGCTTTATGGGTTCAATGCCGGTGTGTTCTACATCCTGAATTTGGACAAGAACAAAGAGTGGTTTTTGCTGCCGTTTATCAGATATTCATACTTTATAAATAATTATTTCAGCGGTATTGCCTGGGATACTCATACTTTGCAGGCCGGTGCCTCAATCCTGTATAGTTTCGAAAAGCCGGTACCAAAAATAGTAATACCTGCGTCTCAGCCACCTTTACCGCTTTACCCTTTTCCCAAAGAGCCGGCAAAGCTCGAAGGCAGTTTAAGTATTAGCAGCGCTCAGGCAGGCTCCGGCGATACAATTTTAATAGAGGAGTTTGCCACATTTGGTATGAAACCACTACTGAATTACATTTTCTTCGATGAGGATTCATTTGCTATTCCCTCAAGGTATATACAATTTAATAATACAGAAATCCCTGCTTTTGCAATTAACTCTGCCGACGGCAGGGAATTACTTGATTTTTATTATAATATCCTGAATATCATTGCCGCAAGGCTAAAGTTAAAGGAAGAATCTACATTAAGTATAGTGGGCTGCAATTCAGGTACCGGCAATGAGAAGAATAACCTTACCCTGTCGGAGAAAAGGGCACGGTCTGTAAGGAATTACTTTGTCAGCGCATGGGGCATTGATTCTTCGAGAATAAAAATCATATCGAGAAACCTGCCGGCTAATCCTTCGAGCAGCGAGTTTGAAATGGGCGAGGATGAAAACCGGCGAGTCGAGCTTTACAGCAGCGATTCGAGTATTACTGAGAGTATAATTGATACTGATACTATTAGTGTGATAAAAAATCCGGTAATCAGGATTGGGACGAATATTATTTCGGGGGCAGGTATTAAAGAATGCAGTATTAATTTATCTGATGGGACAAATGTAATTAATAAAATAAGCTATTCCGGAAGGCCGCCTGAAAAGCTGGAAATAAACTTTGAAAGCCTGGCCGTTAAACCAAAGGATTTAAAAGAATTATATCTTGAAATGACGTTAATCGACAGCGGATTGCAGGTATTCAGGACGGTTAAAAGAATTATTCCCATTGAGAGAATAACTGTGGAAAAGAAGCGTAGAAATAACCTTGCAGATAAAAAGCTTGAGTTCTATAGCATAATGCTTTTTGAATTTGCAGCTTCCAATCTCTCTGCTGAACATAGAAAGGCAATATCGTTTATTAAAAGCAGGATACTACCCGGAGCCACTGTTAAAGTAACCGGTTACAGCGATGTCATAGGAGATGAGAAGCGCAACGCTAAAATCTCCGAAAGCCGCGCCCTGGCTGTAGCCGAAGCCTTGGGATTGGCAAAAGTGAATACCGAAGGAGTTGGGGAAAGCGTTCTGCTATTCGATAATTCATTGCCCGAAGGCAGGTTTTATTGCAGGACTGTCAACATCACGATTGAAAATCCAATAAGGTGATACTGAAAAAAAGTTTTGTTAATCGTATATGCTGAATGTTAGTTTTGTGTTTTGTTTTTTGTAAACAAATGATTTATTAAATATTTTGAAAGCATAAGATGGGAGAGAGAAGATACAAACCTTTGGTAATAACCATAGTTGTATTGGTTGCCCTTGGGGCAGCATTTGTTTTTGTTTTTAAAGATTTTATCTTCGGCACTTCGAGCAACCTGCCTAAGCAAAACCTGACAAAACAGCAGAAAGATTCGATGTATGCAGAGGCAACCGAAGCCGACGCACTCGATACTATGGATGTTATAAGGATGAGCGATTTAAAAGGCGATGAAGTTAAATATGCCGAAGATACCGAAGCCGGAAGCAGTAAAGCCAAAAGAGTTTATTCCGGCAGAAGAATAAATATTGCAATAACCGGTGTCGATGGGCGGATAGGTACACCCACAAAACATGCTGATGCTAACCATGTAATTTCAATCCTCCTCGACAGCGGAAAAATCGAGATTACTTCAATACCAAGGGATACTCAAGCAGATGCAGGCTACCCCGAAGGGCATGCTCAGAATAAACTGACGATTACCCGCGCTGCCAAAGGCAGGGAATCGTACCATAAAGAGCTGGCAAGGATCGCTAAGCTGGACAGGATTCATCATTGGGTGGAAGTTGGATTTTCCCAGGTAATTGGCATACTCGAGTTTCTTGGTTACGATGATCCAGGATCAACGCTCCAGGTGCTGCGCTCGCGTAAAGCGCTCGGCGGCGACGACTACCAGCGATGCTACAACCAGGGACAATTCATCAGGCAAATGATTCTCAGGCATTTTAATAAATTCACAGGCCTGGGAGGTGATATTATTCTGAGGGGAGGGCTTGCCATTGTCGACACAGACCTGGATATGGAAACAATTAATACAATAATCGGCGCTCTTGAAAAACATGGCTTCCCACAGACATACGAGGATGTTTTCGTTAAGGTCAGGCCTCCGATCAATATTAAATACAAGCAATACGATTTCACGGATTATTCAACTGTCCAGGCTCTTTCGGGCAAAATCGAAAGGATTAACGATAAAAAAGGAATGGCCGATGATAAAAAGCGCGATGCAAAAGCTATACTTGAAAAAGCAATAGCAAAGGCTGTCAAAGATTCCTCTAAAAGCGCCGGAGCAGTTATAGGCGGACTGGACAGGTTCTTCGAGCAAAGAGCATGGTTCCAGGTGAAAGATAATACTGCCAGAAACCAACTAAGGGATCAGATATGCACTCTCCTTATTAATGCGTACAACAAGAAGGGAAATGCCGAAAAAGCGCGCAAAGTCAGCGTAGTCATGTTCAGCGAAAAGGAATTATTCGAATCGGGAGTATCATCGAAATTCAAAAAAGGGAAATAAATGAAGACATTATTACTTGTACGTCATGCAAAGTCAAGCTGGGCCGACCCCGATGCCGACGATTTCGACAGGCC
>DAINRZ010000325.1:0-4875 GCA_036741575.1 Kapaibacterium sp. (SeqCode) | reverse complement strand
TATATTTCCTTAACTCAGTTTAAATTTAAAAAACAATTTTGAATAATCCAAATATTTTTTTTCACTCCGTTTTAAATTGTTTTTCTTGCGCATTGCCCGGCTGCGTGCTAATGCGCTCTCCATCGGGCGGGCTTTTGGGGCCAGGCCGGGACACGCCGCGGCCTGCCAGAAAAACGATAGAAACAAATAAAAACAGGCTATCTTTTTTTTAAAAAATCACATACGTCAAACCAGCTTTGGGCCATTGTCCTCTCTGTGCCGCGGTCCAACTTGTGGACGAACTCGTTCTTTTCGGCGATATAATCATAATCAGCATTGTATTTCGAATAGTTTGCGGCGATGTCTTTTATAGCATCCATAATATAATGAATCTCAGAATCAGTCATAACGGGGTGGATGGAAAGCCTTATCCAGCCAGGCTTAAGCGAGAGGTTTCCCCTGCTGATGGTCTCGGTAATATTTTTGGACGTCTCCCATGTTACATCGAGCAGATAGTGTCCGTATGTGCCTGCGCAGTGGCAGCCGCCGCGCACCTGGATGCCGTAGAGGTCGTTCAGCAGCTTAACGCCAAGATTGTAGTGCAGGCCGTCGATATAAAAAGAAATAACACCAAGCCTTTGGCGCTGGCTGCCTGCCAGTATGTGCAAACCCGGGATTGAGAATAGGTCTTGCCAAATTATTCCAAGGATTTCTTCTTCTCTTTTTGTAATGAAGCCTGTGCCCATACTTTCTTTGAGCCTGACGGCCAGGGCAGCTTTCATAGTCTGCAGGAAAGCGGGTGTGCCGCCGTCCTCGCGAATCTCAATATTGTCGATATACTTATGCTCGCCCCAGGGATTAGTCCAGAGCACTGTGCCGCCGCCGGGGTGGTCGGGAACCCTGTTTTTGTAGAGGTTGGCATTGAATACCAGAATACCGCTCGAGCCGGGGCCGCCCAGGAATTTGTGCGGCGAAAAGTAGATAGCGTCCAGGTATTGGTATTCATCGTCGGGATGCATATTAATATCGATATACGGCGCAGAGGCAGCGAAATCGACAAAGCATAGGCCACCGTTTCTGTGCATAATGCCTGCAATTTCATGGTAGGGAGTGAAAACGCCTGTTACATTGGAACAAGAGGTAACGGCAGCAATCTTGGTTGCCCTGGCGCTGTACTTATCCAGCAGGTATTGCAGGTGTTGCAAATCGACAAGCCCTTCGGGCGTGGCGCCAATAAGCTCCAGGTCGGCAATGGTCTCCAGCCAGGTGGTCTGGTTGGAATGGTGCTCCATGTGTGTAACGAAAACAACAGGCCTTTCGGTTTCGGGCAGTTTAACGTAAGGTTCAAATTTTTCGTGGAGTTTAAGGCCGAGTATGCGCTGGAATTTATTGACAACCCCTGTCATTCCTGAATTAGAGGATATTATCACATCGGATTGGCCTGCCCGGACGTGCTTTTTGATAATGCTCAATGCATAATGGTAGGCCATAGTCATGGTTGTGCCTGTAACGTTTGTTTCTGTGTGGGTATTGCCCACATAAGGTGCAATATCCCTGCTGAGAATATCCTCTATAGGCTTGTAGAGCCTGCCGCTTGCCACCCAGTCTGCATATAAGATTCTTTTCTTTCCGTATGGGGTAACGAAATCCTGCTCTAAGCCAATAATATTGTGCCTGTATCTATCAAAGTATTTCTCTAAGCTGGCCATAATAATGATAATTTTAAATTTGTAATACCAAAAAACAATAATATAATCAATTTACATTAATTATTAGATAAACGGGCTAAGCCGGTATAAATGCTGCACTTTGCCCCAAGTTGAAAACAGAATGGACTACTTTGATATTAAAAAAAATTACAGGATTCTTTTTCCTTTTCTACGGAACAAACGAGCCTGCTGACGGTTTGGAAAGGTATAATACGAAGGTAAAATGCCGTTGCAAACAGGTTGCCAATTGCCGGATTCAATTTTTGCCAGTGCTTCGAGCGTCAATTCCACACTGATTTCATAGCATTTGTCGAATAATGTAAATAATGTATCATTTTGTTGAATACCGAAACTTTTTTGAGCTACGACTTTTCCTTTATCTATTTCTTTTTCCATTGTGTGTACGGAAACACCGGCTTGTTTCTCTTCATTGAGGAGATTCCAGAACAACGGGTATATTCCTCTGTAAGCAGGCAATAATGAAGAATGCCTGTTAATGCAGCATTTTGAAGGAATTGATAATAGTTCCCCTGAAAATATCTGGTGGCCTGAACTGTATAAAACATCTGGTTTCTTTTCGGCAATCCATTGTATAGTGCGGTAATTATTAATACTATTTGTTGCTATGGCAGGTATCTGATATATCCTGCACACACCGGCAATGCTCAGCCTTTCGGGTTTTCCGGCAAGCCGGAGTATGGTTTTCCTCAGCCAGGTAATCGTGTTCTTGAGCGAAACGAATATGAAATACTTTGGGCCTAACAAAGTGAAGTACTTTTTCAGGTAACCCAATATGCCGTATGTTTCGTAGCCGAATCCGGTCAGGACAGCCCCGACAATTTTTGTGCCTGCCGGCAACGATTTGATTAAATCCTCGATAAACCGTGGTTTCCACATGCTTGTATCGCTCATCACCAGTATGATATTCATTCTCAATCCAAATTATTACATTTATCATTCTGACAAAAAAAATAATTTTATATTTTTAAAATATTTTATAAATTCGATTGTCATTTTATTTGGCCCGATTGGTTATTGAAAAAATGGAGGTTTTGTTCCGGTGTAGTTGATACACATTGTTTTGTATAATATTTGTGAACAGATTTATGGCTGTGAGCGGGCTGAGTATTCTTTATACCACTGTCCATTTTCCTTTTCCGGCAATTGGCGGCGATAGGATTAAGCAATTAAAAATCCTTGAGTACCTTGCACTATCCAATAAGATTTACCTTGTCAGCTTAGACCGCGGATACCCCGTTGCCGATGAGCATATCAAAGAAGTGGAAAAAATGGGTATAGTGCCTTATGTTTTCAAAATTAATAAGCTTAAAGCATATTTGAATGCTGCGGCCCTGGCGCCATTTGGTAAACCAATGGAGGTCAATTTCTTCAGGCATCCGGCATTCAGGGATAAAATAAGGGACATAATTAATTCAAATAGGATTGACCTTACTATCAGTTATTACCTTAGGACTACCCAATATACAAGCAGGATTAACGGTAGAAAATTACTTATTTCGGACGACTGCAGAACTTTTTATCAATCCCGGACAGCTTCGGAAAGCGAGCACTTCAGGCAAAGGGCAATCAGGAAATTTGAAACAGCGAGGCTTAGGAAATTCGAATCAAAGATATCAGATTATTACGATACAACTACTTACGTTACAAGCCAAGACCTTGAACAGGCGAGGGCGCTTAACGGCAAAGCCAGGCTAAGGATCCTATCAAATGGAGTGGATACCGGGAAGTTCGCCCCTCCCGGTGATGGCTGCCATCGCAGAGGTTTGGTGTTTACCGGCAAACTCGACGCATGGGTTAACAATCTGATTGTTAAACGGATTGTTGAAAAAATCTTACCGGGAATTCGAGCTGTTTTGCCTGATATTAAGCTGCATATTGTGGGAGCAAATCCCACCGGAGAAATCATGTCTTATGGCTCAGATAATATTATTATACACCCTAATGTCCCTGATTTGGCGCCATACCTTCAGGATGCTGCCGTATATATCCACCCGCACCTTGGGGGTTCAGGTATCCAAAATAAGCTTTTAGAAGCTATGGCATGCGGCTGCCCGGTGGTTACTACACACAGCGGGGCCTGGGGTTTCAGTATTGTAAACGGTTTCAACGGATTTGTTGCTTCGAATGACAAAGAATTTATTGATTTGACTCTTAATCTTTTAAACAATCCTGAGCATGCTAAAAATATCGGCAGCAACGCAAGGGGGTATATTATTGAAAACCATAGCTGGCAAAGGATTTACGAGCAATTAGATTCTATATTAGAAGAGATTTTCAATGGACGGGGTATTAATTCAGGTTCCAATAACATAAATATATGAGAACAATAGAAAAAACTGAGTTTAACGGATTAAAGCCTGTATCATGCAATTACACTGAGGCAGTTGGATGTATTTTGAAAGCATTGGATGATAGCCGGAAAAAGGTATTCATCCACCTAAACTTTTATAATTATTATATATTGAAGAAAAAAGCCCGGCTAACGGATATCATTATAGAAAACACTTTGCCGTTTATTGAAGGTATTGGAATGAAAGCCGTTGCCTGTTTAAAGGGTTGGGGAGTGCTCGATGATGTTAACGGAACGGACCTTTTCCCAATACTATTAGATAAACTGATTCATAAAAAGTACTCGGTTTTTCTGCTTGGAGCAACAGATGATGTTATTAAAGAAGCTGCTTATAGAATAAGGAAGAAATATCATTACCTGGATATATGCGGCTTCCACAACGGATATTTTGCGATAGATGACGAGCAGGAAATTATCGGTACTATTAACAAAAGCGGAGCCCGATTATTGCTTTTAGGGATGGGGATGGAAAAAGAAGCTGCTTTTCTGAACAGGAACTACTCTATGCTCGATACGAAAGTAATATGGGCCGTTGGCGGATTGTTTGATTTTATTTCAGGCCGGTTACCAAGGGCGCCTTTATTCCTTAGGAAAATAAGGCTCGAATGGCTTTTCAGAATGATTATGGAGCCAGGAAAAAAGGCTGGCAGGTTATTTATATTCTTCTTTTGGTTTCTTTTTTCTTTTAACTTCAAAAAAAGGTAAATCATTCTGAAATTTTTATTAAGACATAGTGTATATAGTGTATTCTGCAATAATATGATTATTAAATGATGTTATCTTGTGCAACAAATAACGTTTTTACTATCGACCTGG
>DAINRZ010000324.1:0-4880 GCA_036741575.1 Kapaibacterium sp. (SeqCode) | reverse complement strand
TTACGGATGGATATTCGTTCTTTTCCAGCCAGCCGGCTAACTCTTTCTCTATTGCCTGTATATGGTTGATCCCGTTTTTCAGCAATGCCGAGCCAAGCATAGTTACATTAGCGCCGACAAGTAAAAGCTTTGCAGCGTCCAAACCGGTATGTATGCCGCTGGTGGCAGCCAGGTCGGCTACTATTCTGCCTTTGAGCATACCAATCCAGCGAAGCGGCAGCTTTATTTCTTCGGAATGGCTAAGGTTCACTTCGGGCTTTACTTCAAGTTTGTCAAGGTCGATATCCGGCTGGTAAAACCTGTTGAAAAGCACCAGGCCATTGGCGCCAGCATCGTCGAGCATCCTGGCCATGTTTGCCATATTCGAGAAATAGGGGCTAAGCTTGACGCTTACGGGTATTGTAACAACTGATTTTACTGCTTTAAGTATATCGATATATTCTTTTCGATATCCGAACCGCTCACATTCATTGCCGAAGGGATGCTGTAGATATTTAGTTCGATAGCATCGGCGCCTGCCTGCTGCATTTTGTTGGCATAATCGGTCCAGCCGCCGAGCGAAGTACCGTTTATGCTGGCTATAACCGGAATTTTAACTGCTTCTTTTGCTTTCCTGATATGTTCCAGGTATCCTTCTGGGCCAAGCCTGTAGTCGTCCGGCTCGGGGAAATACGAAAGAGCTTCGGCAAAGCTGTTGGTGCCTGCCGTAGTATGATAAAACAATTCATGCTGTTCGGCCCTAAGCTGCTCTTCGAATAATGAATAAAGCACAACTGCCGAAGCGCCTGCTTCTTCCAGTTTCTTTATGTTTTCGATTTTTTCCGAAATCGGAGATGCCGCTGCAACAAACGGCGAGCGAAGTTTCAAGCCTAAGTATTCGGTTTTTAAATCCATTACAATCTCCAGTTTATTTAATATAATCTTTTTTACTCTTTTATTATAATATTAATGGCAGCGGCTTTTTGCCGCTGCCGGCAATAAGTTATCAGCTGTTTTGGCCTTCGAATTTCCTTTCGGCTCTGAATTTATAGTCTTCATAACGCCTGTTGACATCCTCTTGTGCCTGTTTATAAAGTACTTCGGCGATTTCAGGTTTAATCTTTGTAAGCATTTTAAACCTGGTTTCGGAATTCATATACTGTGCAACCGGTACCTTTGGCGCTTTGGAGTCAAGTGTCAATGGATTCTTGCCTTCTTTCAGGTTGTCGGGATTGTAGCGGTAAAGCAGCCACTGGCCCGAATCGACTGCCAGCTTCTGCTGCTCGAGCGGCTTGCTCATGTCGATGCCGTGGGCTATGCAATGGCTGTATGCAAGTATAATCGAAGGTCCGTCATAGGCTTCGGCTTCGAGGAATGCTTTCAATGTATGGTCGTCTTTGGCGCCGAATGCAACGCTGGCAACATATACATTGCCGTATGCCATTGCCATCATGCCGAGGTCTTTCTTTTTGACTGGTTTGCCGCCTGCGGAGAATTTTGCTATAGCGCCGATAGGTGTAGCTTTCGAAGTCTGGCCTCCTGTGTTGGAATATACTTCAGTATCAAGCACCAGTACGTTAACGTTTTTGCCGCTTGCAAGTACGTGGTCCAAGCCGCCGTATCCGATCTCGTATGCCCAGCCGTCGCCGCCGAGTATCCAGACGCTCTTTTTAACGAGATAGTCTGCTACAACGTTAAGCCTATTCGCATCCTCACCGTTCAATCCACCCAGAATCTTCTTTAATTCAGCAACTCTTTCCCTTTGGGCTGAAATATCAGATTCATTATCCTGCGATGCATTCAGCAGTGAACTAACAAGGTTATCTCCTAATTGCGGGGAAAGCTTCTTAAGCAGGAACTCTGCAGATTCTTTATTCTTGTCGATAGCTAGCCTGTAACCAAAACCAAACTCGGCATTATCTTCGAATAGTGAGTTAGACCAGGCTGGCCCTCTGCCAAACTCGTCTTTGGCCCATGGTGTTGTTGGCAGGTTGCCGCCGTAAATCGAGGAGCAGCCCGTTGCATTAGCAATAATCGCCCTGTCGCCGAAAAGCTGCGAAAGCAGTTTGACATATGGTGTTTCGCCGCAGCCAGCACACGAACCCGAGAATTCGAACAACGGCAGCTGAAGCTGTTGCTGGCGAATGACGCCTGTATTAATCTTGCTTCTGTCAACTTCCGGAAGCGAGAGGAAGAAGTCCCAATTCTTTGCTTCCTGTTCTCTCAACGGTACCTGCGGAGCCATATTAATTGCCCTGAGGCTAACATTTTCTTTGTTTTTAACGGGGCAGGATTCAACGCAAACACCACATCCCGTACAGTCTTCGGGGGCTACCTGAAGTAAATATTTAAGCCCGAGTTCTTTCCATTCCTTATCTCTTGCATCAGCCGATTTGAATGTTGCAGGGGCGTTATCGAGAAGCTTCGGCTCTACAACTTTAAGCCTGATGGTTGCGTGCGGGCATACAAATGCGCACTTGCCGCACTGGATACACAATTCTTCGTCCCATACGGGGATTTCGAGAGCAATGTTTCTTTTCTCGAATTTTGTAGTACCGGTCGGGAACGTGCCGTCGTTCGGGAATGCGCTTACAGGAAGGTCGTCCCCTCTGTATGCGATTATTTCGCCAAGTACATTTTTAACGAAATCGGGAGAATTTGCAGGTACAGGCAGGCTGATGTCGTATTTAGCATTTATTTCTTTCGGGTAGCTGATCTCAAACAGGTTGTCGAGGGTATTATCAACGGCCTGGAGGTTCATGTTGACTATTGCATCGCCTTTTTTGCCGTAAGTTTTCTTAATAGAATCCTTAATTTCCTTTATGGAATCTTCTCTGGGCAGTACGTTTGAAATAGCAAAGAAGCAAACCTGCATCACTGTATTGATGCGCCTGCCCATACCGCTGTTTTCTGCTACTTTCTGGGCATCGATCAGGTAGAATTTTGCTTCTTTCTCTATTATCTGTTTCTGTACTGTTTTAGGAAGGTTATTCCATGCTTCTTCTTTGGTCCAGGGAGCATTCAAAAGGAATGTGCCGCCTTTTAACAGGTTTTTCAGCATGTCGTATTTCTCGAGGAATACTGTCTGGTGGCAGGCTACGAAGTTAGCTTTGTTTACCAGGTAGGGCGAACGTATTGGCTTGGGGCCGAACCTGAGATGCGATACAGTTAGCGTACCGGCTTTTTTGGAGTCGTAAACAAAGTAACCCTGTGCATAGTAATCAGTGTTTTCGCCAATAATTTTAATTGAGTTTTTATTTGCGCCTACAGTACCATCGGAGCCTAAGCCGTAGAATAATCCGCGGAAAATCTCATCGGATTCGACGCTGAAATCGGGGTCGAAATCGAGGCTCAGGTTTGTAACATCGTCATTAATACCTACTGTGAAGTACTTTTTCGGGGTTTCGCGGTTCAGGTTGTCGAAAACCGCTTTTACCATTGCAGGTGTAAATTCTTTTGATGATAAACCGTACCTGCCGCCGATTATTTTCGGCATGGCCTTCACAGAGCCCCAACCGTTCGACAAACCTTCGTAGAAAGCATTTATTGTATCGAGGTACATCGGTTCGCCGGGTGCTCCGGGTTCTTTAGTCCTGTCGAGTACTGCAATCGATTTAGTTGTGGCAGGGAATGTTTCCAAAAACCGTTTTACATCGAAAGGCCTATAGAGCCTTACTTTTACCAATCCTACTTTTTCGCCTTTCGAAACTAAGTATTCAACTGTTTCGTGCGATGTCTCGCATCCTGAAGCCATGATGACCAAAACGCGCTCTGCGTCGGGAGCGCCTATATATTCATATAATTTATACTGGCGGCCTGTCAGCGAAGCAAATTTATCCATCTGCTTCTGAACTATATCGGGGCATGCCGTATAGAATTTATTGCCTGCTTCGCGGTTCTGGAAGAAGACGTCGGGATTCTGTGCCGTGCCGCGAATTACCGGTTTATCCGGTGTGAGGGCTCTATGCCTGTGGGCTTTTACCATTTCATCGGTAACCATCTGCCTCATGATATCATCGGGGATGATTTCAATCTTCGATACTTCGTGGGATGTCCTGAATCCATCAAAGAACATCAGGAACGGGACACGGGATTCCAGTGTGGAAGCCTGTGCAATAAGCTCGAAATCGAGAGTTTCCTGAACGGATGCCGCCGCAAGCTGGGCAAAGCCTGTTGTACGGGCAGCCATTACGTCGCTGTGGTCGCCAAAAATTGAGAGCGCATGCGTGGCAACGGCACGGGCACTTATATTGAATACCGTAGATGTTTGTTCGCCGGCAATTTTGAACATATTGGGTATCTTGAGCAGCAACCCCTGCGAAGCCGTGAAGGTAGTTGTAAGGGCGCCTGCCTGCAATGATCCGTGGACTGCTCCGGCAGCGCCGCCTTCGCTTTGCATTTCGGCAACAGTTGGAACCGTGCCCCAGATGTTTTTAATACCTTTCGAAGCCCATTCATCGGCAAACTCGCCCATATTCGATGATGGTGTTATGGGGTAGATTGCACAAACCTCGTTTACCCTGTAAGCAACATAAGCTGCGGCTTCGTTACCGTCGATTGTTACA
Source organism: Kapaibacterium sp. (SeqCode) (assembly GCA_036741575.1). Classification (GTDB taxonomy): domain Bacteria; phylum Bacteroidota; class Ignavibacteria; order Kapaibacteriales; family UBA2268; genus DAINRZ01. The sequence goes on along the minus strand of DAINRZ010000324.1, from coordinate 336 downwards.
TACACTTTTTCATTCGTCATATACATCCTCCTGTATCACAAGAACAAAGAACCTGTTTATTAAATATCGTTATTGACCTATTCAATAAAAACATACAAAATTACAAAAGAAAAGCAAACTAATACATAAAATGAAAATAAAATAATGATTTTTATAATTTTATAAATTTAGCCATATCAAAAACTTATATTAGGAATAGCTATTTGCGGCTGCCGGTATTTCCAATTCAATGCCGTTAATGAAAGATAATTCTTTAGCACCTTATTGCTCCAAAATTCTTGTTTAGCCTCGCCTAACATATTATTTAGCCATTTTTGCCCGAAAAAACGCGATTTC
>DAINRZ010000323.1:0-4892 GCA_036741575.1 Kapaibacterium sp. (SeqCode) | reverse complement strand
CGCCCTGGCAGAGTTTATGGCTGTGATAGTGTTTTTAGTTCCGGTAGATGTAACAAATGCTAAATAATTGTTAACAGAATAGGATGTAATATAACCTTTAACTGAATATGCCAGGTTATCAGTTTCCCTTAATTGAGCATAGAGCTTTGAGCCTGCAATATCTGTCAGGATGTTTAGGCGTTCGTAATCAGGCGACTCGGCATTAGCAGCATTTATGGCAAACATAATATATGATTGTATTGATTCCTGCCTTGGAATAAAGTAAATTCCATGGGGCAGCTTATCGGCGCTCTTAGTCAGTTTTGAGACTTCATTATCTTCATCCCACCCTTTTACTGCTGTTTTTATCGCTTTTGTCAGCAAGCTGTCTTTGTAATCGCCCACTACCGAAAGAGTAATATTCTGAGGTGTTAGGCGGCTTTTAAGAAAATTTTCCATTTCTTTAAAATTTATTTGGCTTGCTTCATCTAAATTACCGGCATAGGAATGCCTGATACCTCGAAAAATCCTTCCTGCCAGCATTTCAGCTAAGTATTCAGGATAAATACTCGGTGTTCTCGTCTTACTTTTCTCTGAACTTATTATTTTTTCGAAAACAACTCTGTCGAATTTTGAATTAATTAAAGCGCCAAAGAGGATTTTAATGATTTCTTCTGAATATCTGCTGTGGCTAAGACAGTTTATTGTAAAATACTCTTCGCCGGTTACTGAACTAAAAACTGCCCCGCTGATTTTTGAATCGGATTCAATACTTTTGGAATTCAATATTTCTTTAAAATATTCGCAAGCCAGCCTGGAATAATCTTGAACAGGTTTTTCTCCATCATTGCCTATTCCTATCAGAAACCTTAGAGCAACGAATGGCTGGCGATTATCAGGTATTGAATAATACCTGAAACCGTTATCAAGTATTGTTTCCTTAAAATCTGGGAAAACAAAATCAGGGCTTTCACCAATTGAAGGTTTGCCTGGTTGCAAGGCTATAACTGCTCCGGCTGTTAAAAGGAATATAGAAAGTAAATATGATAATTTATTATATGCCGTCATGGTCTCCCTTGCTTAATCCTCGAATAATAACACAGCTCTTCTGCCGGTTGTTAGGAATTGCCTTACAGCTGACGTTATTTGCTGCAATGCCACAGACTTATATTTTTCGAATTCGGAATTAATAAGTTCATGATTATCGAACAGCATTGCGTATCTTGCAATTTTTTCGGAAAGTTTTATCTTGTCGAGCTTTTCGAATAAAAGTTTAGATTCCAGATAATTAACCGCGTTTTCAAGTTCATCGGCAGTTACGCCTTTTTCGGCAATAAAATTAATCTCAGAATTAATAATTTCTTCAACTTTCTTCAAATCCGTACCTTTCGGCAGTATTGCCTTAATAGTAATCAATCCCATATTTTCGAGGTATTCCATCGACATCGTGACTTCGGCATTTAGGATATCGGCCGATTCAAGCCTTCGATATAATCTCGAATTAGTGCCGTTTGCCAAAATTACCGCAAGGAGGTTCATAAAATAGTAATTTGAGTCCTTTATCCCGGGCCCTCTGAAATTGATAAAAACAGCAGGATCGGCGGCTTTTGGATCTTGAATTATTCTTTTATAATTCTCTGTAATATTCGGCAATGTAAAAGTTCGTTTCTCAGGGGCTATGCCGTTTTTCAGGCCGCCAAAATATTCCCTGGCAAGGCTGCGGCCTTCGGCCAGGCCAAAATCTCCCAAAATAACCAGTGCGGCGTTATCAATCCTGTAATTAGATTTGTAAAATTTCTCAATTTCTTTTACAGTTGTGCTTCTAATATGATCCTGGTTGCCAATAATCGGCCAGGCATCGTAAATTATTTTGGGGATAAGAGTGTAATATTCACTGTAGGGCTGGTTCAGATCACGGGCTTTCAGTTCTTCGATAATAATTCTTTTTTGCTTTTCAAGTTCCCTTTCAGTTATTCTAAGGCTGCCAATCCTTTGCGATTCAATCCATAGAGCGAGCCGCAAATGGTTCGAAGGCAGTTTTGTATAGAAAATAGTTTCTTCGTAGGATGTATAAGCTCCGTAAGATCCTCCGGCATCTTCAATAAAACCTGTTATTTTTCCTGGTGGAATACTATCTGTTTCACCGAACATCATATGTTCCATAATATGAGCCAATCCGTTTTTGTCGGCAGTTTCCGCAAACGATCCGGTTTTGTAATACATCAGGGTAGTAACAACAGGTGTCGAATTATCGATAATGTAATATACTTTTAATCCGTTCTGTAAAAAATCAGTATAAACATTAATATCATAACCTGAAGCATTCGCACTTATAAACACTATTGTGTTTATAGCAAAAGTCACCAGGAATTTTCTTCTTAAACCGATAATATTCATTAACAATTAATATGATTATACATTTTTTGTGACTTATAACTGATTCTGGGTAAAAATATTTTATTCGTATTCTGACGGCTTCCATTTAAGCCATTGAATCAAAAAGAGTACGAGAACCCTACACTAAATCCTCCTGAATTGTTTGCCGAAGGAGTAATATTTTTATCGCCCACCTGCCTGTGCAGGTAAGGAATTAGGAAGCCTATTGCCGAACCCACGATGGCGCCGGAAATTACATCTGTTGGGAAATGATTTCCCGATTCATACCTGAGATAGCCTATCGTAGCTGCTGCCAAAATCGAACCGGCCCAAATCCATCCTTTATACTTGCTTCCCGGAAAATAATCCGAGTAAACGGTAGATAAAAACACGGCAGAAGCGAAGGCAGCCGTAGTATGCCCCGAGAAATAAGACTTAACAGCATCCTGTCCCAATTTTTTCTCTGTTGGCGCTTCAGGATTGTAAACATACGGCCTGGGCCTTTTGATGCTTCCTTTGGAAACTGAGGGCAGAGCGTAGATGAACATCAAGGTTTGCAGGTACATCGTCGACACAGTACCGAAATCGGTGCTAATATCGTCCGATAGAAAAAGCAATGTGGGGGTTGCCATAAGAGTTATTACACTTACGTCGCTAATGCTGCCTAAAAAGGTATTGTAATTGTTGCAAGCTGACCTGTCGATTGAATTTACTTCTGATTTACTAATGTTTTTAATTTCGGAGGCACTCAATGGGGCAACATTTCTTTCGAGAAAAAAGCCCGTACCTCCGGTTGATACACCAAATCCGAACAATATTGCTTCACGTTCGGTTTTAAGGTTGTAAGGCTGGCCAAATAAAGTACAATTGACTATCAGTAATAATATTAAATTCAGAATGGCAAATGAAAAGTTCATTCAAATATTACTTTCATTGTACAAAGAAGTGTTTACCAGCTGATTTCTGTTTCGGGCATTGCATTGATTATTCTACCCTTTTCATCGGCTTCGATATAATTATCAGAAATAAAAAGAGATTTCAGGTTTTTCAGTTCTATAAAAGATTCAGGTAATTTTGTAATTTCGTTCCCGTTCAGGTATAAGGTATTCAAATTTCTCAGGTTGCCGAAATTTACCGGCAAACCTGATAATTCATTTGAACTTAATTTAAGCCATTCCAGCATAGTAAGGCCGCATATTTCGTCTGGCAGTTCAGCCAATGAATTTCCTTCCAGATCGAGAAGGTGTAGGCTCTTTAAATTCCCGATACCGGGAGAAATAGCTGATATATCATTTTTATTAAGCATCAGTTTCTCAAGATCGGAAAGTTTGCAGAGATTTTCGTCGAGAGACTGGATTTCATTCCATCCTGCATTCAATTCCCTTAGGTTCTTCAATTCGCCCATCGATGATGGAAATCTTTTCAGCCTGTTGTTTTTGATATTCAATATACTCAGGCTTTTTAGTTTGCCAAAATTATCAGGCAAGGCTGTTAGGTCGTTATTCGAGGCATCCATATCGACAAGCGTTCCAAGAGCGGCGAAACCGGCAGGCAGGGATTTTAGCTTGTTTTCGTAAAAGGTAAGTGACCGTAACGAAGCCAGCCCTCCAAAAGAAGCAGGCAATTCTGAAAGGTTATTATTGTTTAATTTTAATGTGTTCAATTCCTTTAGCTCGCCGAATTTTGCCGGAAGCGATGTAATCTCATTGTCGCCGGCTACTAAAACAGTTAGCTTTGTAAGTTTTGTTATTCCCTCGGGTAATGACGTAAGTTTATTCATTTCAATGCTTAAGTATTCCAGGGCTTTCAATTCGCCAATTTTTGGATTAAGCTCGGAAATCCTGTTCCTGTCGAGCAAAAGTACTTTTAATTCTTTCAGATTCGCTATCTCGTCGCTCAATCCAGTTAACTCATTGCCGTTCAAGTGAAGCTCTTCAATTTTCCTTAGCCCACCCACCGAAGAAGGCAATTCAGTCATTTTGTTCCACGATAGGTCGAGTAGTTTAATATTATCGAGCCCACCTACCGACTGGAATATTTTATTAAAATCCATACCGGGATTGCTGCTTAGCACTAAAGCCTGAAGATTTTTCAGTTGCTTAAGGCCCGGCATGGTTTTTTCTGCATTAATCTCGTTATTGCTAAGATCGAGGTATTGTAGGTTTCTCAATTCTCTGATGCTTTCGGGCAGGCCGCTTAGCTTATTCCTTTTAAGTTCAAGGTACTGAAGGTTTTTCAGACGGATAATATCCTCGGGGAATTCCTTAAGTTTTTTATTATTTAGCTTTAGCTTGTAAACCTTCAATGGTTCGGCAAGAGCTTCTTCCAGAGAAGTATATGTTTTCTCGGCGCTTAGTTCGTTTCCGTCGAGCATTCTTGCCTGCGGCAGAACGTAGTTTGCGCTTAATAATATAACCAACAGCGCCAATGATAAGCTACGTTTGTTTATCATTCCGGTTCTCCCCGTATATAATTTTTGTTTAATAATCATTACAATTTTGTAATATATCTAATTTATTCAATATTATCAAACCTAC
>DAINRZ010000322.1:0-4916 GCA_036741575.1 Kapaibacterium sp. (SeqCode) | reverse complement strand
ATTTTGAACCATCTACGGAGGCTTTCATGTATCCAATCGAGTTCTTCCTGTTTCCGGAGTTGGGCTCGCCTGCCTCGCTAATCACTGGATACAGCGACAAACCATCGCTGCTGAGAAGATAGACCCTGAAATTTGCGGATTCCCATTCATGCGAAATAATCCAGTAATCACGGTTGTTGGCATGCAGCACGGCAGTTACTTTTTCTGTTGTGGGGTGGTAAAGCAGGTGGTTCTTTACCGTTACTTCGCCGTTGCCGCCTTCGCGCCTCATATCGATGACTGAAAACCGGAAGCCGTTAGGACCGGCATTTTCATCGACGGTGAAAACGTAGTACATATGATTGTTGCCAGGCTTGGGTACTATTATTCCTGATTGGGTGGATGAAAAATGCCCCATCAGGTTTTGCCCGTTTTTCATTGGTGAATGGTTTCGGTTGTATACAGTGCAACCGTCGGTATAGAATAGTAGGTTGCCGTTACCGTCGGATATAGTTGCAGCACCTTCAATCGTTTTAATAGCTCCGTCAAGCTTTGCAGCTGGCGCTCCCTTCCCGAAACCGATGCCTGCATAATCGCCGAAGTACCAGATATTTGTTTCGTACTGGCAAAGTAAATCAGCAAATCCGAATATGCAAATATGTATAACATAAACCAATACTCTTTGCATAGGTTTATCTCACCATCCCCTCTTTTACTGCTTTTACCACTATTCCCGGCGCCGTTCATTAATTTATAATGATTTGCAAAATAATAAAAAATATGCTTATCTTAACATTTAAAATTGATTATTTGCGTTCATACTGTTTTTTGGGTGATTAGTTGATAGATAATACAGCAGTATTGGAAAAAGCTATTTTGGTATCTGCGCCAGGCAAAGGCTCGGACAGGCAGCTTGCAGCCGAGTACCTGAAGGAGCTGGAGCTGCTTGCCGAAACCGCCGGAGCCCAAGTAGTGGACAAAGTATCGCAGGAACTTGAAAGGCCAAATCCGAAAACCCTAATAGGCAAGGGCAAAGTGGAAGAACTCTCGGCTTTGGCTGCCGAGCTTGGAGTTAAACTCGTTATTTTCGACGACGACCTGAATCCTGTCCAGCTAAGGAACCTCGAAAACAAGCTCCAATTGAAAGTTGTGGACAGGAGCACCCTTATACTCGACATATTTGCAAAGCATGCCAGGACAAACGAAGCCAAGACACAGGTGGAACTTGCTCAATTACAGTACCTGCTGCCACGGCTTACCAGAATGTGGACACACCTTTCCAAGCAATACGGCGGAATTAGGACTAAAGGCCCGGGCGAAACCCAAATTGAATCTGACAGAAGGGCTATTAAGGAAAAAATTGGTAAGTTGAAGGAAAAACTCGAAGACATTTTAGTCCAAAAAGAACAGCAGAGAAAAGGCAGGGCGGCTTTCCCTCGATTTGCCCTGGTGGGATATACCAATGCCGGCAAATCAACCCTTATGAATGCTATTACCCGTGCCGGTGTTTATGTCGAAGACAAGCTGTTTGCCACTCTCGATACCACTGTTCGCACATTCGAATTGCCGTCGGGCAAGCAGGCCCTGATTTCCGATACCGTCGGATTTATTCGCAAACTGCCTGCACATCTGGTAGCATCATTCAGGAGTACACTTGCAGAGGCAGCTGAGGCCGATATAATTCTGCATGTGGTGGATGTTACACATGAGTATTACAAGGACCATATCGGCGTTGTCATCGAAACGCTTGAATACCTGAAGATAAAAGACAAACCACAGGTATTAGTTTTCAACAAAATAGACAGGATGGAATCGATGGCCGAGCTTAATGCAATAGAGTCATACTACAACGATACTGTATTCATTTCGGCATCGAGAAGCATTAATATCACCGGCCTGCTCGAGCATATGCAAAAAAAGTACGACGAACAGAGCCATGTGGTTAGGTTTACCCTACCCTACACCCAAATGGACAAGATAAAACTGCTTTATTCAATGACAGATATAATCAAGAGGAATGATACCGAGCACGGGATTGAACTCGAAGTATGTGTTAAGCCCGATATGGTAGCTTTATTTGAACATAATTTCGGCAACAATCAACAGGGAGAATAAAAATTGGCAAATGAGAAAACCAGAAATGCAATAACTGACACTCGGCGCAAAATAAAGTATATAATATGGGCTGAAAGAAAGCTCGACAGGCGCGAAATGCTTGACATTATACGCAAGTTTAATTATACTACTATAAATATAAGGCAAAAAGCCGGCAATATTGTCGAGATAAATGCCGAAGATTACAGGGATTAGCTTATTTAATCATTAATCATTAAAAAAATATTTATTATTTATTGTAAAAAATTTGATTTTTTCTTGCATATTTAAATAAAATGTATTAAATTGCACCTACGTGTGTTTCTTATAGGACTCCATATGCCGGCTGCGAGAGCTCACATATCGCAGCCGGTCCCTTTTTTATGGGTGTCCTTAGGATTAATAAAAGATCAATCTAAATTTTTCCAATTTATATTATCTGTGAATTTCAGCTCACAGAATGAAATTATTTCATGTAATTTTTTACTTGCATTGTATCAAAAAAATTGTTAAGTTGCACCTACGTGTGTTTCTTATAGGACTCCATATTGCCGGCTGCGAGAGCTCACATATCGCAGCCGGTCCCTTTTTATACGCATGCATCCTATCTTTTTAGTTTTTGGGCAGCAGTTAATTGAAACCCTTTATAATAATGATATTGAAAATAACGTCTAATGGCTTTTACTTTTTATATGTTGAACTTTTGAATTGATTTAGATGAAAATTACTTTTCCTGACGGCAACAGCAGAGAATACCCCAACGGAACAACAGGGGCCGAAATATCTGCATCCATTTCGCAAAAGCTTGCCAAAGAAGCGCTGGGTATATTCGTTAACGACATAAAATATGACCTTTCACGGCAGATAACCGAAGATGCAACCGTCAGGATAGTAACCTTCGACGATGACGAAGGCAGGGAGATTTATTGGCACTCTTCGGCCCACCTGATGGCCGAAGCTATTCAGGAACTTTATCCGGGAACGAAATTCGGCATTGGCCCGGCAATAGAAAACGGATTCTATTATGACGTGGATATCCCCGGGGATACAAAAATTACAACCGAGGCACTGCCCTCTATCGAAGAAAAAATGAGGGAGCTTGCAGGGCGCAAGTCCGAATATAAAAGAGTAGAAAAAGACTGGCAGGATGCTGTCGGGTATTTTTCTAACGTTGGCGATGAATACAAGCTGGAGCTACTCGAGGGCCTGCGCAACGACGAAATTACATTCTACGAGCATGGCGGATTTGTCGATTTATGCCGCGGTACTCACGTACCCAATACCGGAGTTATTAAAAATATTAAGCTGCTCTCGGTGGCAGGGGCCTATTGGCGCGGCGATTCGGACCGCAAGATGATGACCAGGATTTACGGCATTACTTTCCCCAAAAAAGAACAACTTGACAATTACCTCCACATGCTGGAAGAAGCAAAAAAGCGAGACCATAGAAAACTTGGCAGAGAGCTCGACATCTTTGCGGTTATCCAGAAAGTGGGCATGGGATTGCCTGTTTGGCTGCCGAAAGGCACAGTTATGCGCCGCCGTATCGAAGAATTTATGCGCAGGGAACAGGTGAAACGAGGCTACGTCGAAGTTATCACACCTCACCTTGGCAACCTCGAACTTTATAAGACTTCGGGGCATTATCCTTACTATGCAGATTCGCAGTATCCACCCATGAAAATCGAAGATGAGGAGTATATCCTCAAACCTATGAACTGCCCCCACCACCACCAGGTGTATATGACTAAGCCTCACAGCTATCGCGACTTGCCGCTAAGGGTTTTCGAATTCGGCACCGTTTACCGATACGAGCAATCGGGCGAGCTTTCGGGGCTTTCGCGCGTCAGGGGCTTTACACAAGACGATGCTCATATATACTGCACTGTTGACCAATTGAAGGACGAGATAAAGAACGTCGTGGAATTAATCCGCTATATGTTCGGTATTTTCGATATGAAACTTAGCTCGGCGCGCCTGTCCTTCCGAGACGATAACGAGACCAAATACGGCGGCGACATTGAACTATGGGATCGCGCCCAAAGGGAAATCCGCGAAGCAGCAGACGAATTGGGCCTCGATTACTATATTGCCGAGGGTGAAGCAGCATTTTACGGCCCCAAAATTGATTTTGACCTTAAGGATGCCATTGGAAGGAAATGGCAGCTTGGCACTGTACAGGTGGACTACGTTATGCCCGAACGGTTCCAGCTGGAATATACCGGGCCCGACAACCAGCCTCACAGGCCGGTAATTATTCACAGGGCGCCGCTTGGATCGATGGAGAGGTTCATGTCGATTCTTATTGAGCATTTTGCTGGCAATTTCCCATTCTGGATTGCACCCGTGCAGGTGGCTGTGCTGCCTATTGGCGAAACTCAGCATGCCTATGCCCGATCTGTTTTGGGCGAACTGGAAAGCCTTGGTTTCAGGGCCGAAATTGACCTGAGAAGCGAAAAAATTAACAGGAAAATCGCCGAATCGGAGCAGCGTAAGATACCGTTTGCGCTTGTCGTCGGCCAAAAAGAAGAAGAAAGCGGCTCGGTGGCGCTCAGGGTGCATACAAAAGGCAACAAAGGCACGGTTGCCTTGCAAGAGCTTATCAGTGTATTGGCCGAACTGAACCAGCCGGGGCGCAAGATAGAAGAATACTATTGATAAACAGGCGCTTAAACGCATACTGCCGGGCCCGATGCCCCTGGATGCCTGATTCCCAAGGCTGGCTTCTGGGTGGTGGTGTGTGCTCATATACTGTTTTGCCGTAAATTTTGAATAAATAAGATTGAATTTATTAGCCTCGCCTAACATATTATTTAGCCATTTTCGCCCGAAAAAACGCGATT
>DAINRZ010000321.1:0-4917 GCA_036741575.1 Kapaibacterium sp. (SeqCode) | reverse complement strand
CTGGTATTTTCCCGTCTAAAACAAGCATTGGTTTCGGCAAATGAAACCGCTCTGAAGGCAATAATTTTTTATTTTTTGCCACAAAAGCATTTATTATGTTTTTATCTTTTTGTATTTGTCACTTAATTTGATAATTTGTCGTTATATGTTGGAAACCGTATGGAATCGCAGAAAAAAAAGGGAATTATTGGATTTTTTATACGTATTGGTTTTATTGAAAACAGGGGATTTCGGAAAAAGATGAGATTATTGAAGTTTATTATCGGCGCATATTTTTTGTTGACATGTTCAAGTTTTAGCCAGGAAAACGACTATCCCGACAGTTTGATGGTTATAACCCAGCCGGGCAAAAACATAATTAAAAACGTAGGATTGTTCGGCTCCTGGAATTCGCTGACACATATCTCGACGTTCAAAAACCTGCCCGGAATTGATAACTGCTGCCCCGAGTTCGGCAACGGGAGCGGTACCGGGTTTAGTTTCGGTATATTATCCGATTTTGATCTTTTCGAAAAAGCAAGGCTCAGCATCAGGCCTTATTTCGAAACCGGTACAGGTGAACACGACGATTTAGAAGATTCTATCCTTGTCGGTGTAAATGGTAAGCCCTATTATGGTACGATTAAACATGTAATAAATACCGAATACAGTTCCGTAGGGCTCCAGGCAGCTTTCGAATACAATATATGGGAATCGCTGTATTTGCGCGGTGGTTTCGAAGCTTCATATTATACAACTTCCACCTTCGAGCAGCAAGAGGAACTTGTCGAGCCAAAAAGTATAGCTACTTTTGAAAATGGTATGAGAATCAGGAATAAAAAATCGGGCGGCCTGCCCGACGGCAGTTCCCTGCGGGTGGGTTTTTTAGCAGGCGCTTCATGGGAATTGCCGTTAAACCGCAGCAGGTCGCTTTTGTTAATTCCAGAGATAAACTATTCTTTCGGGTTGACAGCGTTCGTTAAAGATTACGACTGGAGCATCAACATGCTAAGATTAGGCGCTAATATTAAATACCTGATCCCGGACGGCAGGCCCGATACAGTTTATCAATCCGTAATAAGCCTGGAAGGATTGATAGTCGATAACGACGGCAACGAAGGCCCTATGGCTAATATAGAAATTTCGGATTATTTAGAGTGCGGCACCCTGAAATCCTCGAGGCTCTACCCCCCTGTCATCAGGCTTCTGCCCCGCCTGGTTACCAAAACACCTGTCGAAAAATACTCAGTTAAAGTAATGCAAGGCAGCCAATTAGTTAAAAATTTCGAAGGAAGCGGCGAAATACCTGAATTTATCGATTGGGAAATAAAGGCAGACTCTGCACAGGTGCTATCAGGCGACAGGCGCCTGTCGTTTGCATTTGCTGTACTAACTAAAGAAAATAATGCACTATCATCAAACATAGTTGAAACAGGGTTCGAGAAAAAAACTTTTGATATATCCTCGGGAGTAACCTACGAAGGTTTCGATGATTCATTGAAAGCGCCGGTGAAATTTGATACCCTGAAAATCGAAGAAACGGTTTCCACTAACATGAGGCCTTTGCTTACATATGTGTTTTTCGATAAAAATTCATCGAAGATACCCGAACGTTACGAGAAACTGACAAAGGACGAAGCCCCTCGCTTCTTTATCGAGCAATTAAAAGACCTGGGTACTCTGGAAACATATTACAAAATACTCAATATTGTTGGCAGGAGGCTTGTAGAATACGACACTTCGACGATTTTGCTGACCGGCTGCAATTCCGACGCCGGAGTGGAAACAAATTCATTTGCTTTGTCGAGGGCGCGGGCTGAATCCGTCAAAAAATACTTAGTGGATGTATGGGGAATTAACGCCGACAGGATAAGAGTCAAAGCCCGCAACCTGCCATCCATGCCTTCTAAAACAGCCGAAAGGGAGAGCTACGACGCCGTCAGGGACGAAAACAGAAGAGTGGAAATAACAGCCTATGACTGGCGGGTGGTCGAGCCGGTCGTCACATTCGATACTTTGCGCACTATTGAACCGCAGAATATCAGATTCATGGCAGAAACGCGGGGCGATATACCGGTTAGCAGCAGTAAATTCAGAGCCGGCATCGGCACAGGCGAAATTCTGAACCTGGCAAACGAAGAATCCGGCTCTATCGAAGGCGAGATTAACGTAACGAGATTCAGGGATTATTTCAAACAGGGCATCCAGCAAATTGACTATTCATACGAAGGAAAGAACAAAGAAGGATTTGCCTGCAATTCAAAGGGATTTGTCCCTTACAAGATCAGGATAAAAGACTCTACTTTCGACAGGTACAGCCTTATCCTGTTCGATTTCGACAGCTATGCGCTTTCGGAGGCAAATACCAGAATTTCTCAGTACATTAACTCCAGGATTGCCCGTTCCGAATCGGGCGAAGTGCTTGGCTCCGCCGATATTATAGGATTTACCGACATAATCGGAAGCGAAACCTACAATATGGAATTATCTACAAAAAGGGCCGAGTCGATCTACAGCGACCTCGGCGTAACGAGCAATAAAGTGACATATAAGGGCATTGGCGAAGAGAAACCGCTATACCCCGATACATACCCCGAAGGCAGGTTCTACTCGAGAACAGTAACAATAACAGTAAAAAATCCAAGAGAAACAAATAACGGAAGGTAATATATAATGAAAAAAATACATGATACATTTTGGTTAAAGGCAATTATATTTTTGCTGTTTGTTTCCGCCGATTTATTCGGGCAGCAATTCAACAGCAAAGGCAAAGAGTTCTGGCTGGGATTTATGTCTAATACTGAGTCCTTATTCCCAGCTGAACTCACAATATATATTAGCTCGACAACTAATACCAGCGGCGTTGTCGAAATCCCTCTGCAAAGGTGGAGCCGCAGTTTCACTGTAAATGCCAATTCAACGGTTTCTATTAACATTCCTGCAAACCTGGCTATGGCTGTGCTTAGCGAAACTGTTGAAAAAAGAGCAATCCATGTTACTGCCAAAGATTTGGTGACAGTTTATGCTTTCAATTATGCTCCGATGACATCCGATGCTGCAATAATTCTGCCAGTGCAGACTCTCGGCAGGGATTATTATGTCCAGGCATATAATTACCTTACCGAGTCATTGATTCTCATCGTGCCAATTAGTAATAATACAAGAATCGAAATAATTCCATCAGAAACTACCCAAGGAGGCAGGCAAAATGGTGTTCCATATACAGTAACCCTGAACAGAGGGGAAGTTTACCAGATTAAATCAGAATATTATGGTGACCTGTCGGGAACAAGAATCAGGGTTTTATCAGGTGATTCAATTGCTGTTTTTGGCGGGGCAGACTGCACTCAGGTGGGGCATTGCGGTGAAAAGTGCAATCATCTTTACGATCAAATGTTTCCCATCAGGCAAACTGGACAGAAAGAGTTTATTACTGTCCCCTATCGAACAAGGCAGGGGGATGTTTTCAGGATTATAGCCAACAATAATTCAACATATGTGACTATAAATGGAAAACCCGGGATTAATCTTGATGCCGGTGATTCTTTCGATTTCCAAACAGCCGCGCCCTCTTTAATCGAATCAAATTTCCCTATATCTGTTGCTCAATACAGCCGTTCCAGGGATTGCGACGGTGTTATGGACTCCGATCCGTTTTATATTAATCTTAGCTCTACCGATATGCTGCTTGATAATATAACATTTAACGCTTTTTATACAGACATTGTTTTGCAATATTTTGTAAATATCATTTCGCCCACATCCCATGTCGATTCTGTCTATTTAGACGGAATAAAAATCGGGAATTCATTCAGGCAGGTGCCTATCAAACCTGAATTTTCATACGCACAGGTTACAGTCGATGCCGGCGACCACATACTTAAAAGCAGCGGCGGCATAATAGCTTATGTATATGCTTATGGGGATAGGGAAGCTTACGGTTATTCTGCCGGGGTTAATATTTTCGGCACATTCAGTATGATTGACTGCCCGACTACCGTAAATAATTCCGGCGACACGATTATTTATCCATTAAAAATCTCGAAGGCCCCGTTTATCAACACAAGCGGTGTCCACAAATACAGGACATCGCTAAAATTCAACCCGAATGTGCTGAGGCCTGTATTGGACAGCACAATGGAGTACAACGACGACGGAATACTTTATATTAAAAGTCAGATTCAGGACCTGGAAACTCCTGCCACTTTGAAGGAGGTAAAATTCAGGGCGATGCTGGGCGACAGCGCCTGCACAACGATATTTATCGATAGCCTGGGCTGGGATGAGTACAACTTCGAAGCAAAAGCCAAATGCGAAGTTTGCGTTAAGCTTTGCGAAGCCGACGGCCAAAGGCTGATTCTTTCCACAGATTCGCTCGAGTTTGCGCTGATTGCCCCCAATCCGGTAACTGATGTTTCCGAAATCGATTACATTTTAATAGAAAACGGGCATACAGAGCTTTTCATTACCGATGTAACAGGTAAAAAGATTGAAGTTTTGTTTAATGGGCCTGCCAGGCAGGGAAATTTCAATGCCAACATAGATGCATCAAAATACGAATACGGCGTGTATTACTGTGTTCTCAGGACACCATCGGCTGTTTACACACAAAAGGTAGTGGTAATTAAATGAAAAGGGGGAGCATTTTATCCCTCCTCCCGATTATATTTTAATTTGCAATCGATTTTTACTTAGCCGGCGGCGGAGCAAACACTCTCTGCTTTAGTTCATTATCCAGCAGGAACAGGGCGCTTGTATTATTGGCAACCATACGCAGCCTTTCTAATATATCGGAAGCTGTCGCTTCTTCTTCCACCTGCTCGTTGACAAACCACTGTAGCATAAAATTAGTTGCGTGGTCGCTTTCTTTAACAGCTACATAACCAAGTTTGTTGATTGAATCGGTTATCGTTTTCTCGTGCGACAAAACATTCTCGA
>DAINRZ010000320.1:0-4918 GCA_036741575.1 Kapaibacterium sp. (SeqCode) | reverse complement strand
CACAATGACCGCTTTTTGCTCGTACCAGGCAATGTTATATACAATAGGCAGTTTGTTTATGTCGTCGAGCCCGAATACTTCTTTCAGTTTAAGCGCAATAACAGCAAGCGAATAGGAATCGTTGCACTGCCCTGCATCGAGTACTCTGGGAATTCCGCCGATATCGCCTAAAGGCAATTTGTTGTACCTGTACTTAGCGCAGCCTGCCGTAAGTATAATGGAATCCTGTGGCAGCATTTGCGCAAAGTCGGTATAATATTCCCTCGACGGCTTTCTGCCATCGCAACCGGCCATAACTACAAACTTCTTAACTGCTCCCGATTTTACGGCGTCGATTACTTTATCGGCAAGGGCGAAAACCTGTTCATGAGCAAAACCTCCGATAATTTCGCCGGTTTCGATTTCGACTGGCGGTTTGCATTTCTTTGCATGTTCGATTATTTCCGAGAAATCCTTCATGCCGTTGCCTGATCTGTCGCCAATGTGTTTCATTCCCACGTATCCCACGGCCCCAGTAGTATAAACTCTGTTGCCGTAAGTCGTATGTCCGTTGGGCGGCACAAGGCAGTTTGTAGTGAATATAATTGGCCCGTTGAAAGTCTCGAAGTCAATCTGCTGGTTCCACCAGGCGCCGCCGTAGTTTCCTGCAAAATTCGGGTATTTCTTGAATGCCGGGTAGTAGTGCGCCGGGAGCATTTCGCTGTGTGTGTACACATCCACTCCAGTGCCCTGTGTCTGCTCCAGCAGGTCTTCCAGGTCGCGCAGGTCGTGGCCGCTTATAAGTATGCCGGGATTATTGCGTACGCCGATATTTACTTTCGTTATTTCAGGGTTGCCGTATCTTCCGGTATTGGCTGAGTCGAGCAGAGCCATGGCATCTACACCGTATTTGCCTGCTTCCATTACGAGCCTGATATAGTCGTCGGCTGTAAGTGAATCGTCGGTGACTGCCTCGAGCCCTTTAGTGATGAACGCAAAGAGTTCCGGATTCGTTTTACCGAGATTCCATGCATGCTCAGTATAGGCGGCCATACCCTTAATACCGAATAGCAGCATTTCCCTAAGGGATTTGATATCTTCGTTTTCAGATGGAGCTATACCTACCGTTGTCGCCTTTTCTTCGAGTTCCTGAACAGTTTTTGCGTTCCACAAAGCGCTTTCATGAATGTTAATTGGGATTTCAATCCCTTTGGATTCTAAACTTTTCTTTAATTTGTCTCGTGTTTCCAGCCCTTTGAATATTGAGCCTATAATGGACTGCTTGTCGAAATTGACGTTGGTAATAGTCCGGAACAAACTGTTCATTACGAAAAAATCTGCTTCATCATCGGTAAAACCGTTTTTCCTGCCGATATTTGCATAAACGCTGATTCCTTTGGCAACATAGATTAATAGGTCCTGTAAATCCGATACGTCATGTGTTTTACCACATACTCCCACGCTAATGCATCCGGTGCCCCTGAATGCTTCCTGACATTGATTGCAAAACATCAATCACCCTGTTAATTAATTTAAAAATAATGAGTTAGAAAAATAAAAATGGATTGTCCTCATTTAAATCAGCTTCAGTTAGGTTACAGCTGTTTCCTTTCTTTTACCGAATAAAATGTTCTTTTCTGTTAGTTCGCCCCTGACGCTTAATATATGCTCTTCGAGAACGAGAGAGGTGTTGCCCGACATAGCGGCCGCCTGTCTGGCAATCATCGATAATCCTTTGCAGCAGGGCACTTCCATAATAACTACTATCGCTTTCGGAGTAGCATTGTTCCTGAAAATCTCTGCCAGCTTCTCGGTATATGGCTCGGTGTAGTCCAGTTTGGGGCAGGCT
Source organism: Kapaibacterium sp. (SeqCode) (assembly GCA_036741575.1). Lineage (GTDB taxonomy): Bacteria > Bacteroidota > Ignavibacteria > Kapaibacteriales > UBA2268 > DAINRZ01. The sequence continues at coordinate 3,090 of DAINRZ010000320.1, read as the reverse complement.
ACTACTACAGCTCTGCCCTGCAGGTAATCTGTATGAACGTTCGCCGAGGCTATCGGGCCGCAAGTTGACATTATTACAAGTTCTGTTTCCCTGAAATAACCTGCATAGGGACTGACAAGGTGCAACTGTACGGGCCAGTGCGTCAGTGCTGATTCTGAATTGCCGGAGGCGCCGCCTGCAGGTACCGATTTTTTTACTTCAGCGAAATTAATCATCCGTGAACCCGGGCAGCCACCTTCATGGTTGTGGGCATTACTGATTTCATTTTTCAAAGGATTCTCAATACCTTTTTCTTTCAGAAAATTGATTGCCTGGCTGAAGTATTCAATTTCCTGATGGTCTTTCAGGTGCTTCAGATGTGCTTTAATAACTTCTGAAGGGCTATTGATAATATTCTCCATAACTTTGATTTCATCGTAAGGTTCGGCCTCGCGGGTAACAATAGTAATAGCGTCTTCGGGGCACGAACCGATACATGCTCCGAGGCCGTCGCAAAACAAGTCGCTGATAAGCCTTGCTTTTCCCCCGATAACCTGAATGGCGCCTTCTTTGCAATCAGGCACGCATAAGCCGCATCCGTTGCATTTTTCTTCGTCGATTGTAATTATTTGCCTTAACATAATCTCACTTTCTATAAACAGACTAAAAAATCCGATTTAAAATTAAGACAAAAGACTCTTATTTCCAAAAATAATTTTAATAACCAGAAAAAAATACTGATTTTTGTAATAATTGGTAGGTTATTGAAAGATAAAATGACAGTAATTTTTTCGAAAAAATGCGAATTGGGATTGCAGGCAGTCCTTTATCTATCGACTTTGGCACAAGGTGAAACAGCAAGCGCAGTCGATATTTCACGAAAAATGAACGTACCCAAGGAATTTGTTGCTAAAGTGCTTCAAAGCCTGACGGCCAGCGGGATTGTCGATTCAAGAAAGGGGAAATCCGGAGGTTTTTTTCTCGCCAGGCCTGCTTCGGATATCAGGCTTATAGATATTGTCAAAGCAATAGACGGGCTGGGGGTTTTCGAGAAATGCGTGCTCGGTTTTCCGGGTTGTACAATTGAAAAGCCTTGCCCTTTGCATTATAAATGGGGGAGAATAAGAGACGAGGCATTTGCGATGCTAAGTACTGAAACTTTAAAAGACTTAAACGAATCTACAATTATTAAGATCAAGTCATTGGAAGGAAGATTAACGGAGGGTGAAAAATGATTTCCATAGAGCTGGCCGATAAATTAAGACAAAAATATCTTGATTTAAAGAACCTCCATATGAGGGATTTATTCGAAGCGGACAAATACAGGTTTGAGAAGTTTTCAGTATTATTTAACGGCATTCTTTTCGATTATTCCAAGAATATAATAGATACCGAGACTATCAGCCTGCTCATAGCTTGTGCCGAGTCCACGGGATTGAGGAGGGAAACGGCACGAATGTTTTCAGGCGAAAAGATTAATAACACCGAAGACAGGGCAGTACTCCACACAGCGCTCAGAAACAGGTCAAATTCCCCCGTTTATGTCAATGGTGAGGACGTTATGCCTGCTGTTAATGCCGTACTGGGTAAGATGAAGAATTTCGCTGGCAGGGTTCATTCAGGAGAATGGAAAGGGTTCTCGGGCAAAAGGATTTCAGATGTGGTTAATATTGGCATCGGCGGCTCCGATTTGGGGCCTAATATGGTATGCGATGCGCTCAAACCTTATGCAAAATTTGGAATCGATGTGCATTTCGTATCCAATGTTGATGGCACTCATATTCACGAGACACTGAAGAAACTCGACCCCGAAACAACCTTATTTGTTATTGCATCTAAAACGTTTACTACCCAGGAAACACTGAGGAATGCAATAACAGCCAGGAATTGGCTTGTTAATCATTTTAAAGATGAATCAGCTATCGCCGGTCATTTTATCGCATTATCTACTAATGAGAAAGCTGTAAGGGAATTCGGCATTGACACAGAAAATATGTTCGGGTTCTGGGACTGGGTAGGGGGGCGGTATTCTCTTTGGTCTGCAATAGGTATGCCGATAGCTCTTTATACAGGATTTGATAATTTCGAGGAATTGCTGGCAGGAGCTCACGAGATGGATAACCATTTCCGTAGCGAACCATTTGGGGCAAATATACCTGTGATTATGGCTCTGCTTGGGTACTGGTATGCCAATTACTTCGATGCCCGCACTTATGCAATAATTCCTTATGACCAATATCTTGAAAAACTACCAGATTTTCTTCAGCAACTCGATATGGAAAGCAACGGCAAGAGCGTATGCCGTGACGGTTCTCCGGTTGTAGGTACCACCGGGCCTGTAATATGGGGCAAACCGGGCACGAATGCACAACACTCTTTTTTCCAGTTGATACATCAGGGCACACAGCTGATACCAGCAGATTTTATGGCGCCCGCAATAAATCATAACAACATAGATAGCCACCACGAAATACTGCTTTCAAACTTTTTCGCTCAGACTGAAGCACTTATGAAAGGCAAAACAGATGCAGAAGCAGAAGCGGAACTGAAGGCAGAAGGTAAAACCGAGGGGCAAATAAAAAGCCTGAAGCCTCACAAGGTATTCACAGGAAACAAGCCTACTAATTCTATAATTTATAGTAAATTAACGCCACGTACCTTAGGCTCCCTTATAGCAATGTACGAACACAAGGTATTTGTCCAGGGCATACTTTGGGACGTAAACTCATTCGACCAATGGGGTGTGGAATTGGGCAAGCAACTTGCTAAAGTTATATTGCCGCAATTACAGGAAGATAACCCTGTCTCGAACCATGATTCTTCGACAAACGGGCTGATAAATTATTATAAACGGTTGAGTAAGATGAAAAAGTAATGGTGGATAGTTTTTCATCTAAATTGATTATATTGAATTCATGATTAAAACTAGACACAAAATAGTATTCGGCGATTCGCGTACAATGACTGAGTTGGAAAATGAATCCGTACATCTTATCGTAACTTCTCCGCCGTACTGGCAATTGAAGGATTATGGGACATCAGACCAGATTGGCTTTAATGATAGCTATGAAGATTATATTAATAATTTGAATTTAGTATGGCATGAATGCG
>DAINRZ010000319.1:0-4919 GCA_036741575.1 Kapaibacterium sp. (SeqCode) | reverse complement strand
TTTTATATTACGAACGAAAAATTGAGCGAAATAAAGAATAAACCGATTGGCGTTTTCGACTCTGGTATAGGCGGATTGAGTGTTTTGAAACAATTTATCAGGTTCCTGCCGGCGGAGAAATACATTTACCTGGGTGATACTGCCAGGGTGCCGTATGGCAATAAGTCCGACGACACCGTGAGGCGATACTCCAAAGAATGTACAGCATTCCTGCTCGGAAAGGGAGTAAAGCTAATTGTAGTTGCTTGCAATACCGCTTCGGCTGTTGCCCTCGATGCCATTCGTGAGATTTCAAAAGTACCTGTAATCGGTATGATAGTACCTGCTGCCGGAGCTGCAATAAGAGCCACCGCAAATAATAAAATCGGAATAATCGGCACCCGAGCCACCATAAACAGCAACGCATATGTGGACGCAATTTATAACCTGAGCAGGAATAAGGAGTTACGGGTTTATTCAAAAGCCTGCCCTTTATTCGTACCCTTGGCTGAAGAAGGCCTAACCCGGCATGATGCTACAAGGATAATTGCAGCAGAATATCTGGAAGAGTTAAAATCGGAGCAAATCGATACGCTTGTGCTCGGCTGTACTCATTATCCGCTGCTTAGCCAGTTGATTACCGATATCCTGCCTGGGGTGACACTGATCGATTCAGGAGAGCATTCAACTGTCACAGCTATTCGACTGCTTGCCGAAAGTGACGCTCTGGCAGGCGAGAAGAAAGATTTCTCCGACGCCCCCGATGTGGAACTCTATGTTACCGATATTTCAGGCGCTTTCAGGGAGATTGCACAAAGGTTCCTGGGATTTGCAGTTCAAACAATCAATAAAGTAACAATCGGACAATAATGACAAACGGCTTTCATTTACCCCAAAATTATCTTTGGCCGAGGAATTGCGGTAGTTTAAAGAATATTAGCCAATAGTTAAAATGGATACCAGAGAACTGAAAAATATCATAGACAACCTGAACAATAAGCTGGCAGAAAGTATATACCAGACTATCCAGGTGCTTTCGGCAATCGTTTCTATGAATGAGAAGTTCTATATTGGCAGCCATTCCAGGTTTACCGCCGAAAAATCCCGGCTGGTGGCAAAAGCGCTTGGCATGGACGATACCGAAGCATTCGAAACCGAAACTGCAGCGCTTCTTCATGACATAGGCAAGATCAGGTTTAGCGAACACCTTAACTCTTTATCATCCAATGATATGAGCGACGGAGAATTCTTCCAGTACCAGATGCATCCCGAGCTTGGCAGGCAATTACTCGAAATCCATTCCGGTTTCGATTCCATTAGCGAAATAATATACCAGCACCACGAAAAACTCGACGGTTCGGGTTTCCCAGGCAACCTGCGAAGGGATTCCATTTCGCCGGCGGCAAGAATAATTGCGGTAGCCGATTCTTACCATAACCTTTATGCAAAACAAAAGAAAAACAATGCCGGAGGAAAAAATCCTATCCAGGTGACAAGTTCCGGTGCTTACCTTGAATCGACTGATTCGCGTTTTGCCGGCGCTATGAATTACCTGAACAGTAAAAGAGGGATTTTATTTGAGAGCAAAATTGTCGATATTTTCTCTGACATTATAATGGCAGAAAGAAAAAATATGGGAAAGATGGTTGTTGTACGCGTACCCGTTAACAGTGTAAAGCCGGGTATGATCATGGCAGAGGATTATTACACTACCTTTGGCCTGCTGATTGCCGCAAGAGGCGAAGAAATAAGCAGCGAAATGCTGCCGCCGTTAGTAAGGTTTGCCGAATTGGGCGAAATTCCACATAGAGTATTAGTTATGAAATAAATATGAGGTTGTAATGGGTTATGAAAAATATACAGTATTGATAGTCGATGACGAAGAGGTTTACAGAAAATTCCTTAAGCGCCTGATTGAAAAAGAAATTGGCGCCAGGGTGGAAATTTCACGAAATCCCAAGGAGGCTTTCGAGTACCTGAAAAAAAGCATTCCCGACCTTATTTTGCTGGATATGCAAATGCCGATGATGGACGGGCTTTCGGCGCTGAAACTAATCCGTTCGGCCCCGGCAACCAGTAATATACCAGTTATCCCCTGCACGGCTATGGGCAATAAGGATCTGGTGATTAAGTTAAAGGAATTCAATATTTCGGATTATATTCTGAAATCGGGCGACGCAGCTATATATAAAAACAAAATTTTGAAAGTGCTGGCATCGATCGAAGAGTTTAATGTGAATAAAAACAGGATTAGGATTGATGACTGATTATATAAAGCAGGTAATCAAATCGGGCAAATTTCCACAGGTACTTACTTTATTCGGCGAGGAGGAATTCCTTATCGAAGAAGACTACAATGCTTTAATCCAATCAATCCTGAAAGACCCATCATACTCTTACGACTTCGAAGTCATAGACGGCGAGCAGGCAACACCCGACAGGATTGCACAGAGCTGTACTACATTCCCGTTCGTAGCGCCCGTTAGGGTTGTTGTAGTTAATCATTTCGAGAAAGTGTTTTCTGGTAATACTTCAAAAAAAGGATTGGATAAAACTCCCTTTGGTAAATACCTCGAATCGCCACAGCCTTCGACTTTTCTTCTGCTCAAGGTTTTCGACGATTCGCTGAAAGGTATGATGGCCGCAAAAAAAAGTATGGCAACCGACCCGAAGTCGGCCAAAAAAATTAAATCGGCTAAATTCCCTTTTAATATCCTAATAGAAAAATTTGACTGTTTAGAGTACCCCAAGATATATGAATCGGCTATTCCAAGGTGGATTACCGAAAGAGTGAAATCCATAGGTAAAGACATCGGCGCCGATGCGGTAGAATTCCTGGCGGCGCACGTGCATCCCAACATCAGGATGATTAATAACGATATCGAGAAGCTGGCTGTTCATATTGGTGAGGCAAAAAATATTTCGCTGGACGACGTAAAGTTCATCGTGGGAGCTTCCAGAGAATACAATGTTTTTGAACTGCAAAATGCTATCGGGCAGCGCAATCTTGGCAAAGCAACGGAAATACTTATAAAAATGCTGTCGGCAGACAGGCAGGAAATGCTGATTATGGCTGTACTGAACAAATACTTCATCACCCTCTTCAAATTAATCGAAGTGGCACAGGAGGTAAAGGATAAGTATGCAGTAGCAGCCCAGATAGGCGTATCACCTTTTTTTGTGCAGGATTACCTGGGAGCTATCAAAAAATACTCGCCTGTGGAGATAGAGCAGGCTTTTGTTGTAATGGCCGAAACTGACGAAAAGCTGAAAAGCAGTTCAATTGACTCGACTGCCCTTATGCAGCAGATGCTTGTAAAAATAATGGCAAAAGGCAGATGAAGGGCTGAGCTTTCTGCCGCCCAGGAAGTAATCGTCGTGGTTTTTGTTCCTGCGGTAAGTCAGCAGGCCGATAACCAGCAATGTAAGCAGGTAAACGATAAAGCCGATAAAAGTAAAGTTCATAAAAAACTTAATTTAAACGGACATAATCGGCAAAATATTAAAAATTCCTTTGTTTTAAAAGTCTATATAATTTATTTTTAAATACAGTAAGCTGAAAAAAATACTAAAAATATTATATAATGAAGAAACTTGTCATTTTAGTGGTTTTCTGTATCGTTATAATAGTTACCGGTTCTATTTATCTTTTCATCGAAATAAGTATCAACAGGAATGAAATTGAATCATTATCAAAATCCGGAAATAACCTGAAGAGATTGATTTTTGAAGAAATCTACAATTTAACATCTAATGGTCCAAATCACCATTCCGATCCTTACGATGTTATCGAAATCGATACAAATAATGGTAGTTTCCAAAAACTGCGAGAGTATAACCTTTACGTACCGGTTATTTATATACCCGTTACAGTTGTAACAAGTAATGAAAGAGAATACAGATTATACCAAATGAACAATGTAACAGGTATCGAATTCAGGATTTATTTCAATAATAAAGTTGGCAATAAATACCCTGAATTCGACAAAAGTATTGTATTTGAAGACAACAATAATAAAATGGAAATTAACAGTGGCTGGAAGCTGTTAAATGCTATAAAATTTGAGATTGATACAAATTTGATTTACGAAAGAATTAATAATCAGAGAATTGGTAATATTTTACCTTTATATCAAACATATTATTATGATACATCAAGTGAAAATAAAATGTTATTTGATATTAACTATTCAAAAATGATTATCGATTCAAATAATTACTATGGTAAAACATATCCATCTGCTTACAGGGTTTTTAATCTCATAATAAAAAATAATGTTAAAAAGGGCTGGTACAAAATATTTGTAATACCCAAAAATGCAGGTATAATTTCAATTTTTAATAGGATGGATTTTAATAATAGATTTTGTTTTATCCGAGGTACGAAGTACTATTTTAAAACATTAGTAGGTTATCTTCATATTTTAAAGGATTACCTGTCTAATTACGATCTCCCGGGATTTGATACAAATAATATTACTTATGATTTAACAAGGTATTATGGAGCAGCCCGGCAAATAGACACATTAATCAGCATAGCTGAAAAACAGAAAAAAGTCGATGATATTTTCTATTTGGTACTTTATTATAATCTTTATAATCTTATAAATAATATGTTCTATCCACATGGAGACAAGTTTTTACTTGATTTCAACTTAAAAGTAACAGACAGAAAATCTAATATGCAAAAGCTGGATTACATTAAAGAATTTACTTCATGGCACAAAGAGATTTTAAATATTGAGCAAAAGTGGCCTATAGTAAAAAAATTAAAATATAATCAAATTCAATAAGCAATCAGCTATTATAGCGAATAATTTTATTATATTTACCTGTATTAAATTTTTTGAAATTTATTCTTTTATAAAGAATTATTTGATATAAAATTTATAATATTATGAAACTAAATTTTTTATATTCAGTATTTCTGTTACTTTTTC
>DAINRZ010000318.1:0-4925 GCA_036741575.1 Kapaibacterium sp. (SeqCode) | reverse complement strand
ACCTTAACCTAATGTGTGTCTGTTTCAAAATACCGTTGTTGTTTATTACAATGAATATCTGATTCCTGATGGGTATATTCATGTCCATGATTGGCATGCAGAATGCCAGGTGGGAGCGAAAGGAGGTTGATCTCTGATATGGCAGAAGTGACGAAAACTTTTAGTATTCCCGAAAGTAATTTTGAAATAAGCAGAAAGCTGAAAAAATCGGCGCTGATACCCAAAGTATCGCCTGTGGCCCTGCAGTTTTTGTCTGATGTTGCTGCATTTATTCTAGGCTACCTGATACAATATTACATCAGGTTCGAGTCGGGCTGGATATCAGTCCCCCGGCAGATAACGACAATCGAGTTTATACGGTCGGGGCTTGTTATTATCGTTTACTGGCTGGTAATATTCTGGACGATGGGAATGTATAAAAACTGGTTTTACAAATCCCCGTTCGAAGAATTGTTTGCAATAATAAGGTACCTGTTTTTCAGTTCGCTGCTCGTATTCTTTGCAATAGTGTTCGATTACGGCCAGTCGCCCAGGATGTTGTTCCTCGTCTATTTTGCCGTGAACACAATTACAGTAGCGGCCGGCAGGATTACTATCAGGTTGATTCAAAAGGGTATGAGGGCTCGCGGATTGATAGCTATGCCCACTATTATCATTGGCCCTGCAGCGAAATCATACCAATTAATCCAAAAGGTTAAAGGCAATCCTGCATGGGGATTCAAGCCTGTAGGCGTCGTATTGACGAATGAAGCCGAAGCTCCTGAATGGGAGACTCTGGATTATTATAATACAACTGGTGTGCCTCTGCTGGGACTATCAGATAATCTCGATACTATTGTCAATAAAATTGATGTCAGGGATGCGATTATTACATCCGAGAATCCCGATACAGACAGCGAACAGCTTCTTGAATCGGTTGAGGTATGCAATTACAACCGAATAGAAGTAAAAATAGAAGAGCATTTATATAAAGTTTTCACCGGGCAGATGAGGGCTTTGTCTATATACGGTATGCCGCTGATACTGGTGACGCCTCAATTGCTTAAGCCCTGGCAAGAGATAATTAAGCGTTTTATTGATATAATATTCAGTTTCTTAGTAATAGTAATCGGTATGCCCCTTTGGCTTCTCATTTCTCTAATAATAAGGCTCGAATCGAGGGGAAATGTACTCTACTCGCAGGACAGGGTGGGCAAAAACAGTAAAGTATTCAAGATATATAAATTTCGTTCGATGGTGCAGGACGCCGAAAAAGGAGGCCCTCAATGGACCAAGGTCAACGACCCGCGCGTTACACGGTTCGGCTACTTTCTGCGAAAATCCCATATCGATGAGATTCCGCAATTCTGGAATGTACTGCTGGGAGATATGAGTATTGTAGGCCCGAGGCCCGAAAGGCCCCAATTCGTGGAAAAATTTACATCTATATTGCCGCATTATAAGCGCAGGCTAATCCTGAGGCCGGGCCTGACCGGCTGGTGGCAGATACACTATACGACATATGCCGAATCGACCGAAGAGATAGAAAACAGGCTGAAGGATGATTTTTATTATATCGAAAATATTTCACTTAAATTAGACATCGAAATTATTATTAGGACAGTGTTCCTGGTATTCAAGGGGCACGGGCAGGCATAGAATATGAAAGCGATTGTAATAATACCTACATTCAACGAAAAAGAGAACATTTCGAATATCATCAATGCAATATTCAAAGTTAAAGAAGATATGCATGTTCTTATCGTCGATGATAATTCGCCTGACGGTACTGCGGCAATAGTGAGGCAGCTAAAGCAAGGCGACGAACGTATCCACCTGATTGAAAGGCCAGGCAAAATGGGCTTGGGTACTGCCTATTGCGACGGTTTCAGGTATGCGCTCGCGCTTGGCTACGACGCTATTATGGAAATGGATGCCGACTTTTCGCACGATCCTGCCAAAATACCCGAATTCCTGGAAGAAATCAGGAATTACGACCTGGTAATCGGCTCCAGGTATATTTCGGGCGTTAATGTTGTCAACTGGCCGCTCAGCAGGCTCATCCTAAGCAAAGGTGCCAGCCTTTACACGAGGATTATTACCGGTATGCCTATCAAAGACCCCACGGCCGGATTTAAATGCTTCAGGGCATCTACTTTGGAAAAAATCGATTTAACCAAAGTGAAAACAAACGGTTACGGTTTCCAGATAGAAATGCATTACAGAATGTGGAAGATGGGGGCAAAAATCAAAGAGATACCTATTATTTTCATCGACAGGCGAAGCGGAGTTTCCAAAATGAACAGAAAAATCATTTTCGAGGCTATCAGGATGGTATGGAAATTGAAATTCACGGTGACCAGAAAAAACGTTTTGAAAAAAGAATATCAGTAATATTCATCGCCAATGAAGAAGGGACCAGACATATCGATAGTCATCGTTAATTACAATGTTAAAGATTTCCTGCTTCAATGCTTAAAATCAATCTACTCTGCATCGGCCGGTTTTGCTGTGGAAACTATCGTCGTCGATAATAATTCCACCGACGGCTCTGTCGATTACCTCGAACCGTTATTTCCACAGGTTAGTTTCATCAGGCTCGATAAAAACCTTGGGTTTGCCAACGCCAACAACATCGGTTTCGAACAGGCATCGGGAAAATATATCCTTATACTTAATCCCGATACACTGCTTGCTGAAAATACTTTAAGCGTGATGTTCAATTACATGGAAAACAATTCCGGCGTAGGTATTGCCGGATGCAAGGTGCTGAACCAGGACGGTTCTTTTCAGGTGGCTTGCCGCAGGGGATTCCCCACACCCTGGGCATCGTTTTCCAAACTGTTCGGATTGCAGCGGTTGTTTCCCAATTCAAGGCTTTTTGCCAAATATAACCAGACATTCAGGAGTATCGACGAAACCTATTATATCGATGCACTGATAGGTGCATTTATGTTTGCACGGAAAGAAGTGTTAACAGGGCTTCACGGCTTCGACAAGGATTTTTTTATGTATGGCGAGGACCTTGATTTATGTTATAGGGCCAGCAGGGCAGGATGGAAAACCGCTTATGTCCACGAGACATCGATTATTCACTACAAAGGTGAGAGCACTAAGAGAAGTTCGATTAACGAACTGAAACATTTCTACGAGGCAATGCTGATATTTGCAGGCAAGCACTATTCAGGCTCTAAACTGTTTCTTGCCATGCTGAAATTCGGGATATTCATAAGGGCAGGCATGGCGCAGATGTCGGTTTACCTGTCGTCGATCCTGTTTATTTTATTCGACCTTCTTGCCGTCAATTTTTCCCTTTTGGCTGCGACAAAGCTGAGATTCGGGGCATTTCTCGCATTTCACGATTATGCTTACCCGGCAGTATTTATTGCTGCTTCCGTTGTGTTGTTTGTTTCAATGGTTGCCGCTGGCGAGTATTTCGACGTCAAGCATACCATCCGGAAATCATTTTTCGGATTAATGCTGTCTTTTCTCATACTTTCGTCATTAACTTATTATTTTAAGGAATATGCTTTCAGCCGCGAAGTAATTATTATGACTTTTGTATTCACATCAGGTTTTGTCTTTATTTCGAGAGTGGTTGCCGCCGCCATACGGAAATTCAGGGAAGGCAGCACGTATTCCAGGATAGCGATTGCAGGCAGCTGCACCAAATCTGCAAGATTAATAGAATTATTAAAGAATGCCAATATCTACAATGCCGAACTGGCCGGTGTGATAACTGTAGGCAACGAGCCGGAGCCCGCTTGCAGCCTGCCGGTACTTGGCAATATTGAATATATCAATAAAATTATCGAGGACAATAATATCAGCGAAGTTGTAATAGCCGACGATACCATAAAGATTAACGAAATTGTGAAACTCGTGGCTGCCCGAAAGCGGCGGCCGGTAAGGTATCATATCGCCCAGGAATACGACGATTTTATTTTTGCCAGGATAATAAGTGAACTATCGGGAATAGAACCCACGATACCCGAAGTTAATATCTCGAGGCTAAGGTTCAGGATGATTAAAAGGCTTGCCGATTTATTGATTTCGTCAGTAGCACTGACTGCCGGATTGCCCATACTTTTTATCCTTGGGAAAAAAATGATGATTAAAAAACTCTGGTTAGTTTTTACCGGCAAATATTCTTTTATAGGTATTTATAAAATCGAGGGTTACAGGCACGATTTCGGTAAAGAGGGGATACTTGGCATAGCCCGCCTGGGCAACCCCCAAAGCCTCAGCCGTGAAGCTATCTTTAAACTAAATGATTATTATTTAATAAATTATTCGTTATCTTTGGATTTGGATATAATTTTAAAATTTATTTTTAGGAAAAAAAGTGGCAACAAAATTCATACTCGACTTTGAAAAACCGATTTTTGAATTGGAAAAAAAGATAGATGAGATGCGTTCACTGAGCCAGGACCTAAACATCGGCTCCGAAATTGAGTATCTCCAAAAGAAAGTGGAAGACCTGCGCACTGAAATATACAGGAAACTAACCAGATGGCAAAGGGTCCAGCTGGCGCGCCACCCCGACAGGCCGACTACCCTCGATTATATCGAGAATATTTTTACCGACTTTATCGAAATACATGGTGACAGGAAATACCGCGACGACCCGGCGATAGTTAGCGGCATAGCCAGGTTGGGGGATATACCTGTCCTGGTTGCAGGCCACCAAAAGGGAAAAGATACTAAATCGAACCTTTACAGAAATTTTGGTATGCCTAATCCCGACGGATACCGCAAAGCCAGCAGGCTGTTCGATATGGCGGAAAAATTCGGCCATCCTATTATTACTTTTCTGGATACTCCCGGAGCTTTCCCCGGCATAGAAGCTGAAGAAAGAGGCCAGGCCGAAGCTATTGCATTCAACCTTAAACAGATGTCCGGCCTTAAAGTGCCGGTTATTGTTGTAATAATCGGCGAAGGTGCCT
>DAINRZ010000317.1:0-4927 GCA_036741575.1 Kapaibacterium sp. (SeqCode) | reverse complement strand
GTTACGTATGAATATATTCCTTTCCTTGGTATAAACGATACCGATGCTGACGCAAAACGTCTTGCCAAAATAGCGCTCCGCGTTCCTTCGAGGATTAACTTAATACCGTTCAACGATATTTCATTTACTAATCCCGTTGGAATGGCAAAAAACCTGATTCCGACACCCAAAGATAAAATCAGGGAATTTGCTGATAAAGTGAGAAGCTACGGAGTTGCCGTAATCGTCCGCGATACTTTCGGCGACGATATCGAAGCAGCCTGCGGCCAATTGGCGCTGTCGCAGGAGAAACAGGCAACGGCATAATTGTTTTGTTATACTTCCGCCAATTTAATTTTATTATTAAATACAAATCCACTAAATTTATAATTTATAATATTTATAAATTTACGAACTACCTATGGCAAAAAAGAAAATTGTTACAATTACAGGTATCAGGCCTGACTTTATCAGGATGAAACATGTTTTCGAAAAGCTGGATGCAAACTTCGAACATATCATGATTCATACCGGTCAGCACTATGATGACGAACTAAGTAAAGTGTTTTTCGATGAATTGAAAATCCGAATTCCTGATCACACCCTGGCAACCGGCAAAAGCAGCAGCAACCATTACGAGCAGCTCTCGTACCTTTCGACTGCCTGCATTGAACTGCTGAAAAAAAAGAAAATTAATCCGGATATTATCCTATTCCTCGGAGATTCACATTCTGCCCTTGTTTCTGTGCCTTTATTCAAAGAAGGATACAAAATCGGCCATATCGAAGGAGGTATGCGCTCATACGACAGGCGTATGCCCGAAGAAGTAAACCGTGTCTGCTGCGACTATGTCTCCGATATGGTTTTTGTTTATACCCCACTTTACAAAAACAGGCTACTAAAGGAAAACAAGGAAAAAGAAAAGGTTTTCGTAGTTGGCAATACTATCGTAGAGGTAGCAAATGAATATTTGCCAAAAGGCAAGAAGAATCTTGATTATTTAGTAGCCGATATCCACCGCAGTGAAAACCTGAAAACGGCAGAGCAGTATAATCACATACTGAAATACTTAGACAGGCTGGGAAACGAACTCGATATGCCTGTGCACCTTGTCAGGTTCCGCCGCGCCGAAAAGCTGATAGAAGGACACAAGCTGCTTAAAGGGAAAAAGCGGATTGAGCTTTGCGGGCCTTATGGTTTCCTTAAGTATTTAGATTTTCAGTATAATGCCTACGGAGTGGTATCCGACTCGGGTACAGCTCAGGAAGAATGCCCTTTGCTCAAGACTCCGGTAGCCGTGCCGAGGATTTCTACCGAGCGCCCGGAATCGCTTAAATTCAAGAACAGTATTCTTGTAGGTGAAACCAACCCGATAGAAACGATGGTAAGTTCGACAATCGAATTCTTTGAGAATTATAAGATAACCGCAAAAGATATCAAATGGCTGGGTGACGGCAAAACATCACAGAGGATAATAGATATTCTGAAGGAGAATTTATAATGAAAAATATATTAGTAGTAGGCGGAGCAGGTTATATTGGCGGAGCGGTAACGGATGCACTTATGGAAAACGATTACAATATCAGGGTTTACGATTCTCTCGTTTACGAGGAGTCATACCGCAAGCCAATCGACTTTTATTACGGAGATATACGCGAGCATGAGAAAGTGCTGAAGCAGCTTAATTGGGCCGATGCAGTAATCTGGCTTGCCGGATTAGTTGGCGACGGAGCCTGTGCCATCAATCCCGAAGTGACGATTGAACTGAACCAGAACAGCTTGCAGTGGCTGTCGCAAAATTTCGACGGCAGGATTATATATCCCTCGACCTGCTCGGTTTACGGGGCACAGGACGGCGAACTGACCGAAGAATCAGAGGTCAACCCGCTCTCTGTATATGCAGTAACTAAATATGAATCCGAGAAATTCTTAGACGGTAAGGATTCAATAATTTTCAGGCTTGGAACAATTTTTGGCGTAGGGGACCTATATTCCCGTATCAGGCTCGACCTTGTCGTCAATATTCTTACCGTACGCGCTGCGCTCGAGAAAAAGCTGACTGTTTACGGCGGCGACCAGTTCAGGCCATTGCTGCACGTGAAGGACGTGGCGAGGGCAATGGTACAGAATATCGAAACCGGTCACACAGGCGTTTACAACCTTGCCCGGCAGAACGTACGTATAATCGACCTGGCATACCAGGTGCGAAATCATTTTCCCGATGCCGAGATGAAGCATACAGATATGAAATTCCAGGATTCGCGCAATTACAGAGTCAGCGCCCAGAGAGCTATGGATGTGCTGGGTTTCAATCCAATATTTTCTATCGACGACGGTATAAACGAAATGAAGCACCTGATAGAAACCCGCAGGATTAAGGACGTAACGAATCCCAGGTATTCCAATCAGTTATACCTGACTCAGTACGCCGGTGATTTGGGCAGGATTGGGTGAAAAACGTGATATTTACAAATATGTATTCTAATTAACAGTAATAAAATGATAATGATTGATTACATAAGGAATTTATTAATTGAAGAAATCTTTATATTGAGCCGCCATGCTTTTAAAAGAACCATTGAAAGGTCTATCAGCATAGTTGATATTACTGAAGCTGGCTCCAATGCTGAGATAATCGAGGAGTATCCCGACGATAAGTATTCTCCGGGTTGCCTGGTCTTGGGATTTACAAAAAACAACCGGCCTTTACACATTCAATTATCAGACTATACGTCTAAATTACTAAAAATTATTACTGTTTATGAACCTGATTTGATGAATTGGGAGAATGATTATAGAAGCAGGAGGAAATAATATGGAAATCCAATGCCACAATTGCGGTAATGAAAAATTTACCGAACAAAATGTCGAGCAGGTATTTAATATCGACGGGAAAATATACTTACTGAAAAATATACCTGCAATGGTTTGCTCCAGGTGTGAAGAAGCATATTTCCTCCCTTCCACACAGAGGGCTGTAATGGATATGATAAATAATAACCGTAATGTCATCAGTAAAATTGAAGCTGATGTTATGGAGTTTATTTAAGATATTTATTAATATAGTAAAATGAAATCAACAAAGCACTTTACCGATGACGTAGGCCCCAAAAGGCCTTATTTAACAGAAGAATTATTGTGTAGAATCATTTCCAATCCTTTAAAGAAAGAGAACCAGGCAAACGGATGGATTAAATTGTGGGGATATTCGTCCGAACATGATAAATATGTAAGAGTAATATTACTTGAAGATGGAGAAACCGTACATACAGCATTTTTTGACAGGAATTTCAAATTTCAGGAAGGAAAAAAATGAAGTTCAATTATGATAAAGATACAGATTCGCTTTATATTAACTTAATAGATGTTGCAGGGGTCGATTCCTTTGAAATAGCGCCGGATTTTATTGCAGACATTGACTCA
This sequence comes from Kapaibacterium sp. (SeqCode), assembly GCA_036741575.1. Classification (GTDB taxonomy): domain Bacteria; phylum Bacteroidota; class Ignavibacteria; order Kapaibacteriales; family UBA2268; genus DAINRZ01. The sequence continues at coordinate 1,525 of DAINRZ010000317.1, read as the reverse complement.
AACGGCAGGGTAGTCGGGATAGAAGTGCTGAATGTCGGTGAAAAAGTTGATTTACAGTCGATTATATTCGATAAAATTCCTGTTAACAATGTCCAGTTTATTAATCAACCGGTGGGTTGAATGAGTTGATATTGTTATAAGTTATTTTTCTTTAGTATGTAACCATGAATAAGCAGTTTGATTGTGTCGAATACCAGAGAGCTATAAGGCTGAAAAACTATGAAGAAGCCAATGGCAACTTTGACTTAATGCTTCTGAACAGAGAAAAAAGACTGAAAAACAATGAGCTTTGGAAAAGGTTAATTGATAGAAAAGGGCAACAAAATAAAACAGAATACCAGGATTGTTTAAAAGTTAATGAACCTGAAATCAAATACGATGCTGAAAATTCATAAAATATATAAATGTAAACAATTAATAACAGTACTATGAGCGAAATTAAAATCTACAAAGGGGATATAGCCGTCGATGACCGCGGCAGGCTTGCATTTATCAACGACTTCAACTTCGAAGGGGTAAAGCGGTTCTACCAGGTGCGCAACCACCGCCGGGGTTTTGTCAGGGCATGGCACGGGCACAAAATCGAAGCAAAGTATGTAACTGTCGTACAAGGCTCTGCTATAGTCGGTGCCGTTAAAATCGACGACTGGGACAATCCTTCGCAAGATTTAAAGCCGGAGCGCTGGGTGCTTTCGGGCGATAAGCCACAGGTAATATACCTGCCTGCAGGTTATGCTAACGGATTTATGTCTCTGACTGACGATTTAATCATTCTGTTTTTCTCGACAACGACATTAGCCGAAAGCCAGGGCGACGATTACAGGTTCGTTGCCCGTTACTGGGATATTTGGGATGTCTTGGAAAGGTAAAATATTATTGAATAATGAACTTCTAAGTAAATTGAATAAAAGTTGATTCATTCTTATTATTTGTGGGACTTATAATGAAATACTTATCTTTTTTATTTATTGCAACAATTGCTATATCCTTGTTATCGTGTGCTACAATATTAAATGATCAGAATGTTACAGTAGATATTTTCACCGATCCGCCCGGAGCGCAGGTTAAAATAAACGATTCTTTAATTGCCACCAATACGCCGGCAAGTATTTATTTACCAAGATCAAGCAATCCGGTATATCTCACATTAATTAAGGATTCGCTTAAAAGAAACGTTTTTTTGGATAGTAAAAATTGCAGCGCTTTTTGGTACGGTAATTTTCTATTTGGGCCATTGAGCCTTGTAGGCTACATTGTTGATATAGCCGGTACTAAAAGGTATACTTATGATAATGAGATTTATGTCGATATGAATGAAAATTCTGAAAGTTATAGTAGCTGGTTTCCTGAGAAATGCAGGTCACTGAAATTCATTTTTTCAATTCCATATGTAAACCGACTGGCAATGGAAAAACAATCAGGATTCGGGTATAGATCAGGCTTCTTTGGTCTTTCCTGCGGCATGGAATATTATGTTGATACAAACGAGTATATCTCGGTCCAGGCAGCAACCAGTACTGATTTT
>DAINRZ010000316.1:0-4936 GCA_036741575.1 Kapaibacterium sp. (SeqCode) | reverse complement strand
TATTTGTAGTTTTTGCTAAGAATTTTAATTAAGTCTTAATTATGCATAAACTTTATTATTCGATAAGCGAAGTCAGCAAAATGGTGGACGAAGAGCAGTATATACTCCGCTATTGGGAAAAGGAGTTCCCGCAGCTAAAGCCCAAAAAGAACAAAGGGGGCAACCGGATTTATTCCGAAAAGGATATTGCATTGATTAAGCTTATCAAACACCTGCTGCGCAACGAAAAAATCTCGCTGCGGGGGGCCCACGACCAAATAGCAAATATATACCAGGGCCGCGCTGACAACGTTTATAAAGAATATATGGGTAATATGCCAGCTTACGAGAATTCGGACGAAGACGAGGTTTTTACCATAAATATTACCCAAAACGACGTGGTTCTCAACAGGAAAGATATCCTGGAAATTTACGAATTACTGAAAGAAGCGGTTGAAGAACTCAAATAAAATAAATGCACTTTTTTTTCACAAAATCCATTTCTTATTCGTATATATCATTAAGCGATGAGGTGTACGTTTTTTGAAATATGATTTTTTCATTAATTTGCAAAATGAACATTGGAATTTTAATAATAAAGTTAACAAATAGAATAATTGAAGTTAAATTTAAATACTAAGGTTAGAAGTATGGTTCGCTCACTTTTGTCGATAATGATAATCCTATCAGCGCTTTGCAGCACAGCTTTTCCGCAGGAATTGAAATATACGATGAAAACTATCGGCACCCACGACGACGAAGTGTTAAGCGTGTTCGTTAACGGCAACGACGACATGTTTGCCTCGTGCAGCCTCGACGAAACTGTAAAAGTATGGAGCCTGCCCGACGGCAAGCTGCTAAAGACTTTTGTCGGCCACCTGGGGCAGGTTAATTCCGTTTCTTTTTCGGGCAACGACAAACTTATTGCCACAGGCTCGAGCGACCAGACTGTCAGGATATGGAGTGTCGAAACCGGGAAGCAGATTTCCGTTCTGCGCGGCCATACCGACCAGGTCATGGGGGTTTATTTCAGCCAGGACGACAGTAGCAGCTTCCTGGCCAGCGCTAGCCCCGACAAAACTATAAAGCTTTGGGACGTCAGGTACGAAACTGAAATCAAGACACTCAGGGACCACACAATGCCCGTAAACAACGTGGCCTACAGCTACGACGGCAAATACCTGGCTTCGTGCAGCGACGACAAAACCGTCAAAATCTGGTCTTCGGACTATTCCACAAAAGAGCCTATTATGACGCTGCTGGGCCACGATGCCCCGGTGCTTACATGCTTGTTTAATTTCAGCAGCACAAGGCTGGCTTCGTCCGACGAAAAAGGAAATATCTTTATTTGGGAAATACCTTCGGGCAAATTGCTTAGAAAAATTAAAGCTCACAGCAATATCGTGCAGGACCTCTCGTTCAAATACGACGACGAAAAAATCATCGTCAGCGCAAGCCTGGACGGTAAAGTAAAAATGTGGAATTCTGAATCGGGCGACAACATGATGACATTCGATGTCGGCGTTGATATCTGGTCTATCGACCTTGTCAGCGACGCCAGTATCCTGATACTCGGATGTGCCGACGGCACAGTCAGGTTCCTTACAAAAGAATAATAATGAAATTGGAGGATAAATTAATGTTAAAAAGATTTTTTGGGCTGGTATTACTGACTGTTTTCTTAGCTGGCGCTCATTTAATTCTGGCACAAGCCGGCAAAAGCCTCGTTTCGCTTTCGGGCAACGTAACCAACGCCGTAACAAAAGAGCCTGTAACGGTTTACCTGAAAATCCTCGATTCACAGGGCAAGACTGTTACAGTGGGCAGAAGCAGCGCAGCCGACAAAGGGAAATTCTTTATACCGGGGCTGCAACCAGGCGAGACCTATTACGTGGAAATCAAGCAAAAGGACTATTTCCATGAAAAATATGAAATAAAGCTGCCCAATACCGGAAAATACAACGAGATTTCGAAGGACTTCCTCGTTAAGCCCCTCGTGAAAGGCATTCACATACCGATTGCCGTGCCGCCATTCGAGCTCAATAAATCCAAGCTCAGGTTCGGGATCAACGAAGTACTCGACGATTACAAGAACTCACTGGTAAACAATCCGACTATCAATTTCCAGATACTATGCTATCCCGATAACGACAAAGACAAAGATGGAAATAAGAAACTTACCGACGAGAGGGCAAAGTCGCTGATGAATTACTTTGTGTCGGCAGGAATAGATTTGTCGAGGATAACAATACAGGGCATGGACCAGACCGACCCGAACAACCCGCCGCCAAAAGAGAAAACGGCAAAAGGCAAAAGGTATATCGGCACTACATATATTGTAATCTCGGAATTCTGATAAAAAGCCCTCTTAACCGAGGGCTTTTTCATTTATTATCCGGCTTATTTTCGATTTTTATTGGCAATTAATTCATTCTTTATTATTTTGTTTTTTTGTAAAATAATAATGTTAAGAATAAATAAATGTTGTCTGAATAATGCTCGAAGAAAGCGAAAAAATAATAGACGTAAAGGGGCTGCACAAATACTACCAGGGCTTTCATATCCTGAAGGGAATTGATTTTACGGCAAACACAGGGCAGCTGATTTCAATAATCGGGCGCTCGGGCTGCGGCAAAACAACATTCCTTAGATGCCTGAACTGTCTGGAAATTTTGGACGAGGGCAGGATAAGGATTGCAGGGGTTACCCTAAGTAAAAAAACCGACATCCAGCAGAAAAGAAACGGTAAAGCAAAATCGCTTAAAAACCTGGCAAAATTACCCTTTGGCTCTAATGGAGATAAATCCGAGGACGAAGATTTCATGCTGAAGGCCCATACAATCAGAAAGCGCGTAGGTATGCTGTTTCAGAGCTTCAACCTGTTCCCGCACCTTACAGTTCTCGAAAACGTGAAACTGGCGCCAAGGATAGTTAAAAAAGAAACCGAAGAGCAGACAACCCTAAGGGCTTTCGGGCTTCTGGAAAAAGTTGGTATGGAGGAATTTGCCGACCGATATCCCAACCAACTCTCAGGCGGACAGGCTCAGCGTGTGGCTATTGCTAGGTCGCTGGCAATGTCGCCACAAGTAATGCTTTACGACGAACCCACCTCGGCGCTCGACCCCGAACTGGTGGAAGAAGTGACTCAGGTGATGAAAAACCTGCACCGCGAAGGCATGACACAAGTAATCGTCACCCATGCCATGAATTTTGCAAAAAATGCTTCCGACCTGGTAGTATATATGGAAGACGGCAAAATAATTGAAATTTCGCCGCCCCAGGAGCTTTTCTCCAATCCAAAAGACGAACGGACAAGGCAGTATTTGAAACTATTTTTAGACTGAGTGGGCAAAATGGTGTATTCTGCAAGATTAATATTAAAAACAACTATTTTCCTTAGTATATTTCTTAATTCATTATTACTGAGTAGCCAGGAACTTCCCGAATTACGATGGGCAGCCGACGCAGAGAGCGGAGCTCCGTATGTATTCCAAAATCCTGACAATACAAGCGAACTAATAGGTTTCGAAGTCGATATTATTAAGAGGATTGCTCATTACCTGAATATGAAGCCTGTGCACGTGCAGAACCAATGGGACGGTTTAATTCCCGGTCTTGGAAGAATGGATTACAGCTTGGTTATTAACGGTATTGAAATAACTTCAGACCGAGAAGAAAAAGTTAATTTCTCAAAACCTTACTTTGTAACTTTTTTGCAAATAATTGTACGGAAGGATGAAACCAGAATTCAGTCCTTTTCCGATTTAATAGGTAAAAATGTTGGTACATTATCTGCTTGTTATGCTGAGAAACTAATGAACAGCAAAGGAGGAATTAATGTCAAAGGTTACGAAAGCGAAGTAAATTCATTTACAGACTTAAAGAATGGAAGGCTCGATGCAGTTTTAATTGATTTCCCTGTTGCATTAGTATATGCAGTTCCCGATTCAATCCATTTAAAACTTGTTGGCTTGCCAATAGGTGAAATTACATACGGCATTGTAATGAGAAAAGAAGATTCTCTATTGCTGGGAAGTATTGATTCAGTCATAACAAAAATGTGGATGAACGGTGAAATAAGGTCAATTTTAATGAGGTGGGATCTTTGGAATGATTTATTACAAAGATGGGACCCAATAACCGGCAAATTATTACCTCCCGACACTACAAAACCCAAACCAAAAGTTGACACAACTGCATCAAATGTTAGGATTATCGGCGCCTACAAACCTACGTTGGATGGATATATCAGCATGATGCCTGCACTACTACAAGGCGCATGGAAGACCGTTTATCTTTCTATTTTGTCAATGATACTGGCAGTGCTACTTGGATTAGTAGTATCATTGATAAGAATATATGCCCCGCCTCCATTTTCACAGATTGCTACTGCATATATTGAAATCATCAGGGGTACACCATTACTCATTCAACTATATTTTATCTATTATTCTATGCCGCTAATAGGTATATTTTTATCTCCCCTTGAAGCAGCAATTATCGGCTTAGGTTGCAACTATGCAGCTTACGAAGCAGAGAACTACAGGGCTGGAATATTTTCGGTCCCCAAAGGCCAGATGGAAGCTGCAATAGCGCTTGGCTTAAAGCGAGGACAAGCCCTGAGGTATATTATTGTTCCTCAGGCAATCAGATTGGTAATTCCGCCAATTACTAATGACTTTATCTCGCTTCTTAAAGACTCTTCTTTGGTATCGATGATTACAATGATTGAATTAACAAAGACTTATCAGTTAATTACTGCGGCAAATTTTGACTTCGTTGGTGTTGGACTCTTAACAGCAGCATTATATTTAATTATAGGATTACCTTTCGTAAGGCTTTCAAAGTGGGCAGAAGTAAAATTTTCACCTGAAAAGCAAAAAAGATAAATTTAAATTTAATTTGAAAAGGCTTGCAGTTTACCGGTAAAGATAACAATTATTAAATAGGATCTTTT
>DAINRZ010000315.1:0-4940 GCA_036741575.1 Kapaibacterium sp. (SeqCode) | reverse complement strand
TAAAGGAAGAAAAAATTGAGATTATCGGCCATCCTTACCTCAAAGATTTGAAGGAAACCGAGGATGGTACAACATTTGTAATATATTTCGAAGTAATACCGGCTTTTGTACTTAGCGAGTATAAAGGAATTAAATTACACGAACCTATCCACGTTGTTACCGATGAAGAAATCGAAGGGCAGATCAAGAATATTTGCCTCAATTCAGGCTCTTTGAGTATTGTGAATACAATAGAGGATGAATATTCTTTGGTTGAGATTAAAATGTCGGCAGTCGATCCCGAACAGCACTTGCCCCTTCTTGGCGAAAAACCACAGACTACACAGGTGTTTCTTGCGGATAAAAGGTATGTTCAGCCGGAATTGAAAAATATGCTTATGAACCGCTCTACAGGCGAGAGTTTCATATTCAGGCCCGGGCTGTACGACCCTAATGCCCCCGATAAAACTCTTAGTGTTGAAATTATCTCTGTCCAGAAGCTCACGCCACGCGAATACGATAATGAGTTTGTTGCCCAATACACACAGGGCAGGCTAAATACAACTGAAGAATTCCGCGAGGAAATAGGATTCAGCCTGCAGGAGCAGTGGGACCAAAAAGCGCGCCAAATGATAGAAGACCAGATTATTAATAAACTCGTTGAAATGAACAACGATATTGATGTTCCCGAAACCGTTGCCATAGATGTTGTTGGTAGTATGGTCAAGGATATAAAAGAGAAGTACAAGAATATGCCAAATGTTGATAAATTAACTATCGATTCTATGTATGATGACTTGTACCCTCTGGCTGCAAAAACAATAAGATGGGAATTTATACGAAATAAAGTTGCCGAAAAAGAAGACTTGAAAATTGAAGACCATGATATCGAACATATACTGGATTATGAATCCGAAAGGCTGAAATCCGACAAAGAGACTGTCAAACGCAGGCTGCTTGAAAACCAGTCATTTACACAGAATATCATGAACAAAAAAGTTTTCGACTTAGTTATTGATTTTGCTGAAACGGAAGATATTTCGTTCGAAGAATACAATAACATTTACGGTCAAGGACACGGACACAACCACAACCATGGCCACTACCACGACCACGATCAAGACCACGACCACCGACACGACCATGACCACGACCACGGACACTACCATGACCATGACCACGGACACGACCATGACCACGACCACGGACACGACCACGACCATGACCACGGACACGACCACGATCATAAACATTAGTAAATGATGATAAATTCAATGAAATGCCTTATAGCCTAACTTTAGCTATAAAACTTTTCGTTTAAACAAAGATTCATTCCCGGGCGGTATTCATACCGCCCATTTTTTTAGGGGGGGGGAGATAGGCTGAGTAAAGCCGGATAATTATATATCTGCATATTTTACTATGAAATATTCACTTAAATGAATAGAAATTTAACATTTATTCTATTTGGACGATAGTTAATAATAATTATAAATATGTAAAAGTTAAATTATTGAATAATTATGTATTAGTATTGATTTTCCTTAAAATATGTATAATTATAGACTGGAAACAATAATGAGTTTAAGTATTAAAATCTCACTATTAGGAATTGCCAGTGTCTTAATAACTACTGTTGCTCTGTTGTTTATAGTCTTTGGGCAAAGCGATGATTATTTCAGTTTAGTTCAGGATGAAGTCAATGGTTTAATAAATGCAGACCTGGACAACATAACTTATGGTGTTTATAATCTTGTAAGGACAGAAAACGAGGCAGTTCAGCAACAAGTAAACCAGAATATGAACGTATTGCGTGAAATGAGTTATCTGAAAGGCGGCATATCGCTCTCCAAATCAAAAAGGCATTACCATGCTAAAAACCAATTCACTGGCAAGACATTAGAATTTATGGCACAGTCACTAAAGATAAATGGCAAAGAAATACCATTGAATCCAGATTTTGAAGTTCCAACACCGATTGTTGACGAAGTGACAAGGCTAATCGGAGATAAATCAACTATTTTTCTAAGGCTTAACGAAGACGGTGATATGCTCAGAGTGGCAACAAATATACCGACAAGCGATGGGAAAAGGGCCGTAGGTACTTTTATTCCTCATATTAATCCCGATGGCACACAAAATCCGGTAGTGAAAAAAATTTTAAAAAATGAAATTTACAGGGGCAGGGCATATGTGGTAAACGATTGGTATATTACAGCTTATGATCCGCTAAAAGATAATTCGGGCAGAATAATCGGCATGCTATATGTTGGCGTTAGCCAAAGGAGTATCGAAGAGAGGGTAAGGAATGCGATCTTGCAGACCAAAGTGGGCGAAACAGGGTATGTCTATGTGATTGAAGGCAAAGGGCGAAACAGAGGGCGTTATGTGATTTCTCAAAAGGGGCAGCGCGACGGCGAATATATTTGGGACAATCAGGACGTTGACGGAAAATATGTCATTAGGTCAATTGTAAATAAAGCACTGGCGTTGAAACCCGGCGAGCTTGCCACAGAAAGGTACAGATGGCAGAATATCGGCGAAGAAGCCCCCAGGTGGAAGACCGCAAGGCTCGCTTATTATGAGCCGTGGGACTGGGTAATTGGAACAAGTGTTTATGATGATGAACAACGAAAATACTATACTATCCTGGATGATGGCAGGGTAAAAATGACAGAAACTATGAGCATTGCCGGATTTTTGATTGTGTTAATAATTGGGCTGTTCGGTATTTATTTTGCAATGACTATATCCAAACCATTAAGGGAAATGACTAAAACTGTTGAGTCTGTTATTAATGGCGAGATGGATATAGAACTAAATGTCAGGTCAAAAGACGAAATCGGTGTTTTAGCTAATTCTTTCAATATAATGGCAAAAAGGCTAAAAATCACTATTGATGGCCTTAGAAAGAGCGAAGAAATGTACAGGCGGCTGATTGAAACAGCTATCGAGGGAGTGTGCCTGCTCGACGACAGGCAGAGAATTCAGTTCGTTAATGCCCGGCTTGCCGAAATGCTTGGTTATGATATTGAAGAATTGCTCGGCATAGAGTTTGATGTTATGATTTTTGAAGAAGACATGGCAGATAATGCGCTACGGTTTAAAAACAGGCTTAAAGGAATCGCCGAGCAATATGAAAGGAGGCTAAAGAAAAAGGATGGTTCCATATTATGGGTTATTATCTCGGCAACCCCTTTGACAAATGACTTGGGAGAGAACAAAGGGTCGGTGGCGATGTTTACAAATATTACCGAGAGAAAAAAGGCTGAAACCGAACTAGAAAAAGCAAAGGAAAGAGCAGAAGAGTCAGACAGGCTGAAGTCTGCATTCCTTGCTAATATGTCGCACGAAATCAGGACACCGCTCAATGCAATTATCGGTTTTTCGGAGCTATCGAACGATCCTGATATTACTACCGGAGAAAGGGAATATTATTCACAAATAATTAAGTCGCGCTCAGCGGATTTGCTTAGTATAATAAACGATATTCTTGATATATCAAAATTGGATGCTGGCCAGATGAAAATAAACATCACACAAGCATCAGTCAACAAAATGCTTAATGAATTATATACTGCTTTCGAAATCAGAATCTCACAAAACAAAAAACATAAAATCGATTTTATATTGAATAATGAAGCAGAAGCAAACGGCCTTGTTATCGAAACAGATTTCACACGCCTGGCCCAGATATTGAGCAACCTGCTCAATAATGCCATTAAATTCACAGAATATGGGAAAATTGAGTTGGGCTGCCGATTGAATTCCAATTATGAAATATTATTCTATGTTAGTGATACGGGCATTGGAATACCGGCGGACAAATTGAATACAATATTCGAAAGGTTTTCTCAGGTGGAAACTAATATGACTAAGCTTTATGGCGGTACCGGGCTGGGATTGTCGATTTCCAAAGGCTTAGCCAGGTTGTTGGGCGGTGCCATATGTGCTGAATCGACAGAAAACAAAGGCTCTGTTTTTACCCTTACAATACCGTATAAGCCTGTCAAATTATTCCCCATTTCAACGGTGCCTGACCCTAATGAAAATAAAATGATTTCCGGTAAAACAGTGCTTATCGTGGAAGATGACATTTATAATAACCTTTTTCTCGAAAGGCTAATGCAAAACGCAAATATTAAATACTATAATGCAAGAAACGGCAAAACAGCGTTAGATTTGTTTAATAACCACAGAGATATTGAATTGATACTTCTGGATATTCAATTGCCGGATATTTCCGGCCTTGATATAGTCAAAACAATTAAAGAGCTTAGGGGCAACGTTATTGTAATTGCCCAAACAGGATTTGCATCTGAAGAAGACAGGATAAAATGCAAACAAGCCGGCTGCGACGATTTCATAAGTAAACCGATTGAAAAGGATAAAATGCTAAATTTATTGAATAAGTATTCTATTAGTGCGCAGGCCAGGCGGTAACGGAAATCGTTTATTAATAGTATAAAAAAATAATGCAGGGCATTTCGCTTAAACCCTGCATTATAATTAATTTATCTATAGTACTGCGTAAATATTTATTACCACCTGTTGTTGCCGCCGCCGCTGCCACCGCGATAATTGCCACGAGAATTGCCGCCGCCGAATCCTTCTTTTTTGGGCCTTGCTTCGTTCACAGTAATAGTCTTACCGTTCAAGTCTGCTTCGTCGAGTTCACTAATTGCTTTGCGTGCAGCCGAGTCGGACATTTCGACGAATCCAAAACCCTTGGACCTGCCGGTTTCCCTGTCCATAATAATTTTGGCCGAATGAACTTCGCCATATTCTGCAAAAATGTCCCTGAGTACTTTCTCGTCTGCGGTAAAGGGAAGGTTCCCTACATAGATATTCATAAAAATCCTAAAAAAAATAATAAAATTAGCCTCCAATGGGCTTGATAAATAATCAACGTTAAATTCAATGTCGTGGACAAAATAACCGATGGCCTGTATATAGTGTTC
>DAINRZ010000314.1:0-4955 GCA_036741575.1 Kapaibacterium sp. (SeqCode) | reverse complement strand
ACACAGATATTGCCGTTTATATGCCGCTCGAAGATAGCTGGATGGCTGTGGAATACTCCGATTCGCTTAAATTCCCATGGGTATGGGGCCAATACGAAATGAGGTATATCCGTACGCCTGAAATACTTCGGGGCTACCAGCCTCTGTGGGTTAATAACCATTTCCTGAAAATAGCAAAAATAAAGGATGGCAAAGCATATATCGGCGATGCAGTTTTCTCTGCATTATATATCGATGTTGATTATCTGGATATGGATGCATTAGTTACAATTAGCAAACTTGCCGAAAAGGGGTTAAAGGTGTTTTTATTGAATATAGTATTACAACCGGGAAGAATTAAAAGTAGTTTTTATCAGGAGACATTAACTAAACTTTTAGAAAATAAGAATGTTAAACATGATTTTAGTATAAGCAGTTTACATAAACCGCTGATTGAAGGTAACAGCTTGCCGGATTATTGGGTTAGGGAAGACGGCAACATGTATTATATCTTCTTTGCTAATCCAAAGGCCCGGAATTTGAAGTATCCTTTGAACTACGGCCAATCCTTTTCAGATAAAGATGTTAAGAGAAGTATTAAAATAAATCTCGAAAAAATTACCAAAGAAATCAATCTTGTTTTTAAACAGTATCAATCAATTCTTTTAAGTATAAATAAATCAGGAGATTATAAGTTTGTCGATATTGGCTTCAATCCTCAGATTCCGTCTGTTAACTAATTGAAATACAATATGTTTCTGCCTGTTGCAAAAGAAGAAATAAAAAAACTTGGCTGGGATAAGCCCGATATAATTCTTGTATCGGGCGATACGTATATCGATACTTCATTCGATGGCGTTGCTGTAATTGGCAGGGTTTTGCAGGATGCCGGCTACAAAACCGCTATTATAGCCCAGCCCGATATAAACAGCCCCTCGGATATTACCCGGCTTGGTGAGCCTGCCTTGTTTTGGGGTGTTTCCGGCGGCTGCGTCGATTCGATGGTAGCCAATTATACTGCTCTCAAAAAAAGAAGGAATTCCGATGATATGACTCCCGGCGGAGTCAATAGCAGTAGGCCTGACAGGGCAGTATCCGCATACGTTAACCTTATAAGAAGATACTTCAAGAATACTAAGCCAATTATTATCGGGGGAGTTGAAGCCAGCCTACGGCGAATTGCCCACTACGATTACTGGGATAATTCTGTAAGGCGCTCCATTCTGTTCGATTCGAAAGCCGATTTGCTGGTTTACGGCATGGGTGAAAAGACAATTTTAGAAATCGCAAACGCACTGAAAGAGGAATCTACATACCAGGATATTAGAGGCTTATGTTATATATCCAAAGATAAAAATGAGGAATATGCAGAACTGCCGCCATATGAGTCTGTTAGGGATGACAAACAGGAATTTATTAAAATGTTCACCACTTTTTATAAAAACTCCGACCCATTGAATGCAAAAGGCTTATTCCAGAAACACGGCGACAGGTACCTTATCCAGAATCCACCGCAAATTAATCCTACTCCAGGGGAACTCGACAGGATTTATAACCTGGGCTATATGAGGGATGTGCATCCTTATTACAAAAAGCTGGGGAAAGTGAAAGCCCTCGATACAGTCCAATTCTCTGTGACATCGCACAGGGGATGCTATGGCGAGTGCAATTTCTGCAGCATCACTGTTCACCAGGGCAGGAGGATTACCAGCCGGTCAATTGAATCGATTACCAAAGAGATAGAATCAATGGTGAATCATCCGCAGTTCAAGGGGATAATATCCGATATTGGCGGCCCGACGGCAAATATGTTCATGAACAATTGTTCAGTGATGGATACAAAAGGCGCCTGTAAAAACAAAAGATGCGCTTCGCCCGAAAAATGCAGTAAAATGGATGCCAATCACATCCCTTCGATAGAATTGATGAAAGCTGCAAGAAAAGTGCCCGGAGTCAGGAAAGTGTTCGTAGGGTCGGGGGTGAGGTACGACCTCGTTGTTGCCGATAAAGAAACCGGCGATAAGTATTTGTATGATATAATTGAAAACCATGTTTCGGGACAAATGAAAATTGCTCCCGAGCATACCGATAATGAAGTATTGAAACTGATGGGCAAACCTGCGAACAAAAACTTAGCAGAATTCAAAAAAAAGTTTGGCGCTTTTTCGGCCAAAGCCGGTAAAAAGCAATTCCTGACTTATTACTTTATAGCTGCCTACCCCGGCTGCGATATGAATAAAATGAATGATTTGAATAAGTTTATCAGGAATGAGCTTAAATTAAATCCCGAGCAGGTGCAGATATTTACGCCTACTCCCTCTACATATGCTACGCTTATGTATTATACCGGGCTCGATCCGTTTAGCGGTAATACTTTGTTTGTAGAAAAAGATAAGCTAAATAAACAAAAGCAAAAAGATGTCCTAATTGATTCCAATAATAAAAAATCAAAAAAATTTTGATTATTAAATTAATTTAATATATTTGCTATATAATAAAATATTAAAATTAATTAATCGAAATGGATTTTGATAAAAACAATACTCTGGTTTCTATTAGTAATAAATATATGTAGTATTAGCGTTTATACGCAAACGGACACAGCAAGTAAACCGTATATTATATCAATATTCGGCGGCGGTTCTTATGTTTGGAATAAAACAAACCTGCCTGTAATGCCTGGCGATACTTATTGCGGCAACTTTTCGAACGGTAGGGATATCGGCTGGCACGCCGGGATAGATTTATCATATATGTTTATAAAGAACCTGTTATTTGGCGGTATTAAGCTAAGCTACGAAAACCGCCCGGTAAGCCTCGAATCGCCATGTATCAACAAATTTGTAGTGTTTAATCCAAATACCGGAGAATATGTTTCGCTCGACAGGATGTATTATTACGACGGATCGCTGAATTATGTTTCTGCCGATTTAGGGGCTTATGTACAGCCGTTTTCCGAATACCCTTTATACTTCAGGTTGGGATTCGAAGCCGGACTGCCGCTTGGCGGAACGGAATATACCCAGGAATTTGAAATTCAAAGTCCCGAGGGCTTATCGATACCGGGGCTTAATACCAACAGGCAAAAAGTAGGCTGGGGCGAGATAAACAATCTGTCTCTTTCTATGGCTGCTACTGCGTCGGTTTTCGGGGAATTCGACGTCTTGGGTAGTATTATGGACGATTTATACCTCAGGGCTGAAATCGGCTTCAGGTACGGTATTAATTCCATTATTAAAGATAGTGAATGGAATGTTAATATTCTAAGGGCAGGGGTGGGGCTCACTTATAAGTTCGGCGCCAAAAAGGAAATTCCCCCGGAAAAAATACCCGAAGAAAAGAAAACCGAATTAATCCCCGAAACGAAGCCGGACACTTCGAAACCGGTAGCAATTGAGGAACCAAAGGAGTTCATCAGGACATTCGAAGCAATGCCGCTCGAAATCAGCCAGACAATGGTTACTCAGACTTACCCGCTGTTGCCTTATATATTTTACGATTCGCTTTCGGCTGAGCTTGCAGGCAAATATATTCACAGGGAACTTATAACACAGGATTTCGAGGAAGTATTGTTGCCCAAATCGACACTCGATATCTATTATCATATTCTGGATATAATTGGCCACAGGATGAATGCTAACCCTAATGCAAAAATTACACTTACTGGCACAACCGACGGAAGTGAATCGGCTGTACCCGAAGAAAGGTTGGCGCTTGCCGGCAGTAGGGCAGAATCTGTTGCTGCTTATTTGGCAGAAAAATGGAATATCGGCAAAGAAAGGATAATCCTCAAACAAAAGGAAGTCCCCGACCTGATGACATCTACTTTGTATAAAGAGGGATTCGAGGAAAACAGGAGGGTGGAAATTTCGACGGACTCCGCGTTTATCCTTGCTCCTGTGGTCCATTCACGATTCCTGGAATATAAAACCCGCAAAACCCGCTTCAGCTACGTACTTGCAATGAATGATAATTATACTCCCGAGAGGTGGGAGATACTTACCACGGACGGCAGCAGGAATATTTCAGTTTCAGGCAGCGGCGCTCCACCAGAAGAGCCGGTAATCGACTTCGACGATAAATATTTAACCGGTATGGCTTCCAATATCAGCAAATCCGACAGCCTGAAAAGCACTGTAACTATAAAAACTACAGACGGAAAGGAATTTACAAAACATACTTACCTGAAAATTAGTAAAACAGATAACAACTTCGAGGTAGGCAGGCTAAACCTGATAGTTTTTGACTTCGATAAATCCGAGATTTCGGCTGTTAACAAAGACATGATTAAGGATTTTATAGGTAATTCTATACATTATAATTCGCAGGCATGGATAAAAGGCTCCACAGACAAGCTGGGCGCTGTCGAATACAACAACAAGCTCTCGATGGACAGGGCTATTAGCGTGGGGAATTATATCAAAATTCTGCAAAACGATGTGTCAATCAAAGAAATTAAAGGATTAGGGCCGGCAGTTCAGCCTTACGATAACAATCTTCCCGAAGGCAGGTTTTATTGCAGGACTGTTCTGGTAGAGGTACGTACGCCGGTTAAATAATTTGAACAAAATTAATTAATAAGTTTTTTATAAAAGGAGTAATTATGGAAAGAAGAGATTTTTTTTCAAAGTTTACCCGAGGTAGTTCGGAAAGTGTAATCTATCCGGCTAAAAACGACAAGCCACGGCTGCAGGCTGGACTGGAACAGCGCACCCAGCCACTCGGCAAACGCGAAGCATACCACCTGCTGCGCAGGCTTTCCTTCGGGCCTGCCAAAGCCCAAGTAGATGCCATTACAGGCAAAACGCCTGCCGAAGCTGTCGATATGCTGCTGGGTACCGGAAGCGAACAACTACCTGCCGGGCCTTCATGGGTAGATACCGTAGAACCAAATCCTTTGACGGCGGGCAACCCACAGTTGAAAGGTGAAATCGAATCCAGGCTAAAACAAAGGTACGCCGATTTCTGCGGGTGGT
>DAINRZ010000313.1:0-4968 GCA_036741575.1 Kapaibacterium sp. (SeqCode) | reverse complement strand
TCCTCGTCCTCGAATCTCAGGATATACTTTTTAAGGTAATTCTCACTGTCCGAAAGGTACTGTGAGATTGACGAGGGTGAGTAGGTATCACCTCCTAAAGAAATATCAAGGCCGTCCAGCAGGTTCATTCTTTGCGATAATTCCTTCTTTTTTGCTGCATCAATAAAATGGCGGTTTCCTGTTTCGGTTATTATTTCGATTTCGTATTCGATGGACTTTCTATATATTCTGCCGTCGATATACAAAGCTATTTCTTGTTCTATCAGTATTGGCGAGGCGATATTACTCAGGGGCAGTACTTCGAGGGACTTTAATATATAACCCAGGAATGCGCCTGCCGAGCCTTTTTCTATTTGAGACGTCGTTAGCGTGCCGGATATAAACAGGTAGTCTTTTGCTCGGGAAAGAGCAACGTAAAGCAACCTTTTTTCTTCGGCAAATTGTTTTTCTTCATATTCGTATTTAGTAAGTATATATGCAGGCGTTTCAGCCTGTACGGCAACTTTTGCCCCGTTGCCGCCGGTTTTTATTATCCTTGATTTGAATTGGAATCCAAGGTTTTCCGAAATGAAGAAATCATCTCTTCTTCCGGATTTATGGTTACTGTCGTAAAGGTAAACAACCGGAAATTCGAGCCCTTTGGATGCATGGATAGTCATGATATTAACAGAATCGGCGTCTGTTATTTCGGCTGTTTCGGCTTCGCCTATACCATAATTTACCATGAAATTGAGTTCATCCACAAAATCGAAGAAACCTGAGAAACTGCGTTTGTCGAAATCCCTGGCCATTTCGAGCAGCCTGTTGATGTTGCCTTCGATTATTTCCCTTTTATTCTCATCGCGGATTGTGCCGTACCTGGCAGTTTTCAGCAGGATTTCGTTTATTACGTGTGCCACTGGCATCGATGGGAATTCGGCCAGCATTTCATGAAGAATCGAAAGCGCCCTTTGGAGTAAAACCATATATCCCCCTGCCAATGCTTCTGATCCAACCTGGGCGTTTGAATTTTGCTCCCAATATGAATTAAGTTTCTCCCAAAGTGATTTTCCGGATTTGTGTTGCGATACGGCGAAGAGCAGTGTGTCCGGAAAATGAAAAAAAGGCGACCTGAGTATGGCGGCAAGGCTGATACTGTCGGGAGGTGTAATCAGGAAATTGAGGAAAGCAATAATATCTTTTACTTCCTGCGATTGCAGGAATCCCCTGCCGCTATGCATTACATAAGGAATTCCAAGTTTAAGCAGTTCATTTTCGAGGGGCTGCATTCTGTTCCTTGTTCTTGCCAAGACAGCAATATCCCTATAACTTATTTCTCTTACGGCTCCTTCTACCTCAATTAGCATTCCCGAGGCAACAATGCTTGCTATATGTGCTGCAACAAGCCCGGCCTCGCTCTGGGCAGAATTATCGCCGGCGCCGTTATTTTCGTCGTCGCCTGAACTGCCGGGTATATTATCTTTCTTTTTATCGATACTCAGGATTAACGCTATTCGCCCTTTATTGTTCGCAGGTTTAAGAGCTTCGTCATATACATCCCTTCCGCAGACGAATTCCGAGTAGCCGACTTCGAATTCGGATTCATCCTCGTTCATTATTTTGCAGCAAATCTTGTTAATAAATGCTGCAATTACAGGCCGCAGCCTGAATGTTGAGGTCAGGGCAAGCCTGCCTTCAATTTCCTCCCGGGTATAATCGAGCTTCACTAAATCAGGAGTATCTTCTCCGGCTGCGGTGAAAGAAGACATTTGTGCAGGGATTATGCCTTTTTCAAGCAATATCTTGTTCAGTTTTTCAATATCACAGGCAGCTTTCCTGAACACCCTGACATCGGCATTCCTGAAGCCATAAATACTCTGTTTTGGGTCGCCGACGATAAACAGGCCAGGCATGGCGCCGCCTGGCTGCAATCCATTGCCACGAAGCTCGGGCAGCAGTTTGGTAATAATCGAATACTGCAAATTGTCAGTATCTTGAAATTCATCTACCAGCAGGAATTTTATCTTCTTCCTGATTTTTTCTGCTGCCACAGGATTATCCAGCAGTCGGTACACTTTAAGTATCATATCCCCAAAGTCCAAGGCTGTTAGGTCGGCTTTTTCATCGTCGATGCGTTCGATTACATCTTCGGTAATACTAATCAATGCTCTAGCCGTTTCGGTATCTTCGTTTTCGTAACCCGATACGCCGAGAGATTCGAAAAATGGGAAAAGCCCGGTGCACCTTCTCCACAGTAATTCGATTTTTTCAACTGTTCGGCAATCGAGTGTATTCTTTTTTATTTTGGAAAGTACTGTTCCGGTTTTTGTAAATACCTGTTCCCTTATTTCTTCAAAATGCGAACGGATTTTTAACAACCGGTCAGTATCTGGCAGCGCTCTTTCCTTTGCCAATACCAATAATCCTTCGGCAGAAGCGAGGAAACCGTCTATCTGTTCTTGCTGTTTCGTTCCGAGGTTATTATAATTGCTTTTAAAAATCTCTTTTATATCTTCGACGTTTTTTGAAATACCCGGTAAATACTTCTCGGAGAAAGTTATATTAGCCTGTCTTTTAATATCCAAATCCGGATTGGAGTAAAATAGCTTAAGAATTTCGAATAGTTCAATCTTTGAGAGGAGAGTTTGAATCAGCCTTTCGATTTCGCGCCTGCCGAATACAAGGAGCAGCCTTTCCGTTTGGTTCCTTACTTCATTGTTGTCAGATTCAAGCCTGTCTTCGAGTGCGCTTAAGATTGAATCTCTTTTAATCCTGTCGAGATGAGCGGCAGTGATATCTGTAAATGAAGGATTGACTTCTGCTTCGATGGGGAATTCCCTGAGCAGGGCTGAGCAGAAACTGTGAATTGTGGCAATTCTTGCGTTGGAGAGCTCTTCTCTGATTCTATATAGCTTTTCGAGTTTATCCCTCTCGCGGCAACGGCCAATCTCACTTTCGAACATTTTTATTACCTTAGACCGCATTTCGGCAGCTGCTTTGCGGGTAAAAGTAATTGCCACTATTTCTGAAGCCTTGAGTCGCGGAGTATTTTTCAGGAAGATATTATGATACAAAAGCATGTTGACAAACCTTTTAACGAGTACCCTGGTTTTGCCCGAACCGGCATTTGCCACAACGCTCATGTGCCTGTCGAAGCCCATTGCTTTTATTTGTTCTATCGTATCTGCCATTTGCTGTCCTTTTTGTAAACTAGCCTGCCCCCGCAGTAAACAGCAACTACTTCAGCATCTGTAATTCTTTTATTATCCTTTGAGATGTCTTTATCCAGTATTACGAAATCAGCATCGTACCCGGTTTTTAATTTCCCGCGGTTTTTCTGCCCTGCAATTTTCTGTCCATTCACAGTATATGATTCGAGTGCCTGAGAAAAACTAATACATTCTTCGGGCATCCATGGCAAGGTTTCATCTTTCGGAGTCCTGTTTACGAATGCATCTATCCCTGCCAGCGGATCATGAGATTCAATCGGGAAGTCCGAGCCGCCGCCAATTAGGGCGCCAGCTTCTATCAGCGATTTCCACGGATAATGTAATGTATTTGTTGACCCCAGCCTTTTGCGGGCCATGGGCGCATCGCTCGTGCAATGAACAGGCTGTAGTGCCGCAAAAATGCCGTACTTTCTGAATTTATCCAAATCCAGCCTGTGGATATGCTGTGCGTGCTCTACTCTTAATATTGTATTTTCGGGGATTGTATTTTGCTGCCGCAATTGGCCGTAAATATCGAGAATCATCCTGTTGGCAGCATCACCAATGGCATGTACGGCTATTGCAAAGCCTGTGCTGGCACCTTTATTTATTTTACGGGATAATTCTTCCTTCCCGATGAGAACTAAGCCCCTGTGGCCCGGCATATCGGCATAGTCCTGCAGCATTGCTGCGCCTCTCGAACCGAGCGCTCCGTCCATATAGAATTTAATGCCAACAACATTGAAATTCCTGCCTGAGTGAGGTTCTGCTATTGCTTCGAGATACTCATCCTGTTGTGCTGCAATAAAAGAATTCAGCCTGATCGGCAGATCCCCTGCCTCGTCCAACTCTTTGTAAATTGTAATTAATTCGGGGCTTACATCCATATCGTGGACTTCGGTTATTCCCTTTGAAGCTAATTCAGCAAGGGCACTCTTAATGATATTCTTCGATTGGCCGACTGAATATGCAGGTAATTTCCGTGTAACCGGATATATAGCATTATCGATAAGTATACCTATGGGAGAACCTGATTTGTCGAATTTAATTTCGCCCCCTGCAATGCTTCCCGAATTTCTTCTGATGCCTGCAATTTCGAGCGCTTTGCTGTTAACCCAGAGGGCATGGCCGTCAATCCTGTACATTACAACTGGAATATCTGGGAACATTGAGTCGAGGAATTTTTTATCGGGATATGAGCCGCACTCCCAATTTTCTTCATTCCAGCCGTAGCCTACAAGCCATTCGCCACGGTTTGGACTGGCGCCGCCAATTATACCAAGGCATTCTTCGAGGCTGCGGGCATCGTGAAGGCCGGAGCTGAGTAGTTTTGCCCCAAGACCGGCAACATGGCCGTGTGAATCGGTAAATCCCGGATAAATCCAATAGCTGCCGTAGTCGTGAGTGAAACTTTCCGATTCAATACACAAGCTTTCTGAATCAAAAATATCTCTTATAATGCCGTTTTTTATTTTTAGATGCATTTGCACGAATTTGTTTGGCGAAATATTCATTAATATTCCGACTAAATTAAAACGAATCCGGCAATAAAAAAAACTACCCGGCAGCACACCGGGCAGTTCATTTATTTAATTCTGAATATGCAGTCTTTTAATCGACGTGAGGTATGCAGTCAACCGGGCAAAGAGATACGCATTTGGGTTCGTCATAGTATCCTTCGCATTCGACGCATTTTACTTCGTCGATATGGCACTGCTCGTCGCCTTCTGTAATTGCCTGTACGGGGCATTCCGGTTCGCAAGCGCCACACAATATGCAT
>DAINRZ010000312.1:0-4978 GCA_036741575.1 Kapaibacterium sp. (SeqCode) | reverse complement strand
CCTTGTAGTCGGCGGGCTGTGCCATCCTGTTGAGCGGTGTCCTCGAAGAATAATTAGTTACAAAGTGCTCGTCCTGGTGGTTTTCCACACCACCGGGCGAAAGAGAATTAACCCTGATACCGCTGCTGCCCCAATAAGCCGCCAGGAATTTTGTAAATGTAATTACTGCGCCCTTGGCTGTTGGGTAAGCTGCCGATTTATAGAAGGATTGCGTTCCATCGCGCTTTTTGTATAGAGATTGGTCGGGCGCAACGATACCGTATGTCGATGCAACATTGATAATGCTGCCTTTCTTCTGCCTGAGCATTTCGGCGCCAAGCACCTGCGAGCAGATAAACATACCTGTTACATTGACATCGATTACTTTACGGAACAATTCCACAGGGTAATTCTCGAATTTCGACAGGTTGACTGCCTGCATTGGATTTTCGACCATATCATTGATGGCGGCATTGTTGACAAGAATGTCTATCCTGCCGAATTCCTGAAGGATATTGTGCTTTAGGGCTTTTACAGAGTTGATATTAGTGATATCGGCTTTTGCGCCAATCGACCGGGTGGTAAGTCCCGACGCAAAGAATTTGCTGTTTTCTTCGTCGAGGTCGCATACAACAACATTAGCGCCTGCTTCGGCCAGGGCCATGCAATGCTGCCTGCCGAGCAGGCCGAGTGCGCCTGTCACAATTGCCACCCTGCCGTCGAGCGAAAAACTATCCCTTAAATTCTTGTCAGATGCCATACTTGGTGAGTTCTCCATAAAATAGTTAACTATTAGTTTTTTGGTTTTGTATTAAAATTACCGACTCGCCGGAATACAGGATGCACAGGCTCTCCTTTAAGGTAATGACTTATATTCCCGCTTTCCACAGCTTTTTTCAGTATAGGCATCACGTATTCATATACGCTAAGGGTATATTCTATGTCTTTGTCCTTATGGGCAAAGGACATATTGTGATAACCTCCCCAAAGGATGCCGCACCTGATAAGCTCCTGCTGCATAAGTGATTTCATCTCTAATGGATTGCCGAAGCTGCCGTCGAATGTTATCATCGAGCGGAAGTTGTACCCGATAGCTTTTGTAAAAGGCATATTGTTCAGCAGGGCTAGTGAATTATAGCCATCCCTGAGTTTAAGGCCCTGCCTGTCGAGGTATGCCGGAACATTCATCTCCCTCAATTCCAGGATAGTCTCCTTCGCTGCTGCCAGCGATAGTGCTTCGCCACCGAATGTGCCGTAGAAGAATACATCCTTCTCGACTAATTTCATAATATCGTACCTGCCTGTCAGGATAGACAATGGCATCCCGTTGGCAACGGCTTTCGAATAAGTGGCAAGGTCGGGCTTAATACCGAAGTATTCCTGAGCGCCTCCAAGGGCCATCCTGAATCCGGTCCACATCTCATCGAAAATCAGTATTATCCCTTTTTCTGTACATAAATCCCGGAGCTTATGAAGGAAATTATCCCTTGGCTCTTCGAAAACAACAGGCTCGAGTATAATTGCGGCAGTGTCGCCGTCGATGGAATCGAGCACCGACTGAAAGTCGTTGTAATTGAAGGTATAGGAAAGGCTCTTTGCAAATTCAGGTATGCCCTTGTCCCAGTCGGTTACGGCAATGTACCAATCCTGCGCCCCGTGGTAGCCGCAGCACAGAACAGTGTTCCTGCCTGTGTATGCTCGGGCAAGCCTTACGGCGGCAGTGGTGACATCGTTGCCAATTTTGCTGAAGCGTACAGATTCTGCATTTGGGATGATCTCGCGTACCAGTTCAGCTACTTCGAGTTCCAGCCTGTGCGGAAGCGAAAAGGTTATGCCCTTTTCGAGTTGAGCTTTAATGGCATTGTCGATTCTTTCGTATGCATATCCCAGCGAAAGCGGTCCAACGCCCATAGTATAATCGATATACTCATTGCAGTCCACATCGATCACATGGCACCCCTTGCCGCTTTCCAAATAAACCGGTGCAATCCCTTTAACATGCTGTGTCGGCCCCTTTGCAAGCGTCTGCGTATAATTAGGTATCAGGCCTGTTGCCCGATCATAGTAATTTTTTGAATTCGAAATATCAGGATAATTATCATTAATTTTAGTTCCGTTAGGCATTTTAATTCCTTTAATTTTTGAAAACTTATTCTATTCATGATACAAATTCAGTGATAGTAATTCGTAATTTCAATTTCGCAATTCGTAATAGCCTACTGCGGCGCTTCTTCTGTATATGCATGCTCTACTAAGCTGATTTCCATGCCTGCTTCACCGCCTGCAATCCTACTGGCTAAGCTTCTGCCGTCGAGCTTATGGTATTGCAATACTTCGAAAGGTGTTCCGCATTCGGGGTATTCATCCAGCCCTAGAAGCGATATTTCAAAGCCCTCCAGAGAATTATTATCTGCGAGGATTTGCAGTATATGGCTCCCCAACCCTCCGTAAACTGAGTGGTCTTCGAGTACAAATACCCTTGAGCAGTCTCCGATAGCCTCAATCAGCCAGTTGTAATCAGCCCTGTTTAGCCAGGGCATATTGACGACTCTTAATCCAAATCCATTAGCTTCAAGAATTTCCGACGCAGTCAAAGCTTCGTGCAGCATTACCGGGCCGTAAGCAAAAATTACTGCATCAGAGCCTTCTCTCAGGATAGTACCTTTGCCGAATTCCAGGTTGTAATCCTCGGGCAATTCTATCCTGCGGGGAGACGGGCCGATAACAAGCCTTAGAACGCAGTTTTCGAATGAACGGTTAACACAATAGTCAGTTGCTGCTTTGGTTTCTTCCGAATTGCATGGCTGTACTATCGTTACATTAGGAATTGCCCCGAACAGGGAAATATCCCTGGCGCTCTGATGAGATTTGCCCGGGCCGGCCGGTAAAAGGCCCGCAAAGTGGCAGGTGTAAATGATTTTGGTATTCTCGCAGGCATTGTTGTAAATCTGTTCATTGGCGCGCGAGGCAAGGAAAGAGGCAAAAGTATTTACAACAGGAAGCAATCCCATCCTGGCCAGGCCTCCGGCAGTAGAGACCATATCCTGCTCGGCTATTCCGTTTTCGATAAACCTCTCGGGGTACAACTTTTCGAATTTCCTAAGCTTGCAGTCCGCAGAGAGGTCTCCGTCGAGAACGATCATATCTTTTCTGGTTTCGGCAATTTCGCAAAGGGCTTCGCCATAAGCCTCGGTTACATATTCCCTTGTAGCTGTGCCTGCCTGCTTTGGCTCGGCTATAATTTCCCTGTATTCTATCTCGTCAATAAGGTATTTCGAAGTCACTTCCCTGAATTTAGCCCTGAATTCTGCGATCCCTTTTTCAAAATGCTCGTCGTCGGGAGCTCCGGAATGCCATTTATAAAATGTCCTGCCGTTTTCATCCCGGTATCCCTGCTCCATAAACGAAAGCCCCCTGCCCTTGACCGTATCGGCAATAATAAACTTAGGTTTGTCGTCCACATGCCTGATTTCGTCGAAAGTGCGCTCCATCTCCCTGAAGTCGTGGCCGTTCATCCTGGCTACATACCACCCGAATGCGCTTACTTTCTGGTAGAGGTTTTCAATTGAATTCACTTCATCGACAAGCCTGTCGGTCTGGAATTTATTCCTGTCGATAATAACGGTCAGGTTTGTAATTTTCTGGTGGGCAGTCGCCTGGAGCGATTCGAAAATCTGCCCTTCCTGGAATTCACCGTCACCGGTAAGTACGAATACCCTGCCGCCGTTGCAGGTGTACTTTTTGGCCCATGCCATTCCCTTGCCTTTGGCAATACCCATGCCAAGCGAGCCTGAATTTGCTTCTATACCGTTTATCCTTACTTCCGGGTGTCCGTCTAAGCCTCCAAGCCTGCGCAGCTTCAGGATATCCTGTTCGCCGACAATGCCAAGCGAATAGAAAAGTGAATACAGGCCGGGCACGTCATGACCTTTAGAAGAGAAATAAATATCCCTGTCTGGTGAATCCAGACCGGTTTTTAGTGTATTCAATTCGCAAAGGTAGAGGTAAGTAACTATATCCATTGAGCTGAAGCTCGATCCCATGTGTCCTGAGCCTGCCTTCTTAATGGATACCAGAGTATTATACCTGCACATATCGGCATAAAGAGCCAGCTTTTCATACTTAGGGATATCGCTTTGCAGTATCCTCTCGAATTCACTTTTTTCAATTAAACTTAATTCCATATTTCCTCTGTTAGTTTTCAAATAAATTTTGTGCTGTTCAAATCAACTGTTTTCAGCTCTCCTATGTTGTTTCTATACCAATTAACGCCTGCATATTTTGAATTGATTTGCATTATATCCGGCCTGCTTTCCAGAAGATTAAGAATATCATTGAGAGAAAAGGCAGGATTTGAGGGGTACAATGCCTCATATACATTGTTGATAAACTCGTAATCCTCTTGATAATCCAATGTAAGCCTGTGCGACATCGAATAGTCCAGGCCAGTTTCCCATTCCACATTTCCAATCATGAATTTTTCCGGATTATCCCAGGTGAATGGCGTTGTGTGCTCCAGTTCGTAATCCTTTTCTGCTTCGTGCCAGGCCTGTTCCAGAATTTGCATTGGCATTA
This sequence comes from Kapaibacterium sp. (SeqCode), assembly GCA_036741575.1. Classification (GTDB taxonomy): domain Bacteria; phylum Bacteroidota; class Ignavibacteria; order Kapaibacteriales; family UBA2268; genus DAINRZ01. Next base: position 424 of record DAINRZ010000312.1, on the reverse strand, counting down.
TTTCGACATCGTTTCCGTCGGGATAGGTGGCAGGGTGCAGGTTACTCACAAAATCGAAGTTACCTGAATTATCTAAATAGTATTGCAGAACCCTGTCGATAACTGCCGGGTCAATCAGAGGGCAGTCCGAGGGAATTTTAACAGAAACGTCGGCATTGAAGGCTCTTGCCGCCCGGTAGTGCCTGTCCAGCAAATTGCCCAGGCTTCCCCTGAAGCAGCCAATGCCGCTCGTGGCACACAATCCGGCAATAATATCATCATCAGAATTTGAAGAAGTGGCTACAACAATATCCGAAGGTAATATTGCACGCTGCATTCTTTCAATCTGCCTGAGCAAAACGGGCTTCCCCAGTACCGGCTTCAGTATCTTGCCCGGTAGTCGCGTCGATGAAGTCCTTGCCTGAACAATAACTACTATTCTCAT
>DAINRZ010000311.1:0-5008 GCA_036741575.1 Kapaibacterium sp. (SeqCode) | reverse complement strand
ATCTACGGGCCGGTTTTTATTATATCCGCTCTACTCTCATACTTCCTGCTTAGTTCCGGCTATTCAGGAACTATATATTCGATTATTTTTGCATGCTTTGTATTATTGAATATCTTTTTAATCATTAACTTTGTTTTATCGTATTTTCAATTACATATTAGAGGCACGGAATTTTCAATAACCGAGTTTATCGAAGAAATGTTCGAAACGATACAGAAAACAGCAAACCTGATTATCATCTCAATAATAGCAGTAGCCTTTGAATTTTTTATTATTTTCATTGCAGACGGAACAGGAATAAACGTTGGAAACAGCCTGTTTTTTGAAATTGTAACCGTTAATCTATTTCTCTATTTGCTTTTTAATTTAATCATTCCAATATCAGTTTTTGATAATGTTGGCAGCCTGAAAATGCAATTGTCAAAAGCTTTAAATTTAATTAATGGCAATTTTGTTGTGTCCATTTTAAGCTTTTTAATCTTTTGCGGAATTGCAGAGATTTTCGTCGGATTTAACTATTTCCTTTTAAATTCGCTTTATTCTGAGTACTGGAAAGAATCATTTTCAAGGGCATTATACGATGAAGGATATTATAAAGTAATTATTAATATTGTCAGCTTGTTGTTTTACGTTATTGTACCGATTTTTATGACTACCTACAGCGTATTTACCTACTTCGGTATTAAAAGTGAAGAAGGTGAAATAGAAAAGAGCCGAAAAGGCTTCCATATATGAATAATTGACTATTAAAGACGGTTATCCTAATTCTGTTATAGATTATTAGTTTGGTAGCTGCTGTTCCAAAAATGAATTTTATTAATACTTTTCAATGATTTAACCGCAGCGAATATCATAAATAGCTTAAACTAAAAGCAGTTAGACTTTAATTTCATGTCGATATTTCTTTTTTTTTAGCCGATATTTTTTTAATTTGTTTTTGGATTTTACAACAAAACGATTACATAGTGAAGCGGTATGCTGACGGAGAGGGTAAATATTTTTTATTACATAGATTAATCATGGATCATTGACACATTATCTAAGGAGAAAAAATGAAAAAAATCGCAGTAATCGATGACGATCCGGATATAGTCGAGGCAACAACATTTCTTCTGCAATCCAAAGGCTACGGTGTGGTCTCTGCAGGAAACGTCGAGGAAGCCATCGAACTAGTCCAAAAAGAAAATCCCGACCTTGTGGTGCTGGATGTTATGCTTACCGAAGCCGACGACGGATTCTACCTGGCCAACAAATTCAGGAACCTGGGTTTCAACATGCCGATAATCATGCTTACCTCGATTTCGAAAGTAACCGGCTATGGCTACGGAAAAAATGAATTGCTTCCCATCGATGAATTTTTAGAAAAACCTGTTTCCTCTACTTTACTGATAGAAAAAGTTGAGGCATTACTCGAACAAAAGAAGGGATAAGAACTATGCTGGTAAGTGAAAAAAATGCTCTCACAGTCGAGATTGAAGAACTGGTGGGAAAATACGGCGACGGCAGGCAGGCACTGCTTCCGATATTGCAGGAAATACAAAAAATACACGGCCACATATCTGATTTTTGCCAACAAGAGATAGCCAGGATGCTCGATATACATCCCGTGGAAGTATATGGAGTAATCACATTCTATGCTTTTATGCGCCCTAAAGAAGAGGGCAGGTATATAATCAGGCTGTGCAAGACGATTTCGTGCGACCTGCAGGGCAAAGACACTATTGCCCACCTTATCGAAAGGGAAGTAAACGCAAAGTTCGGCGAAACGACACGCGACAAAAAATTTACACTCGAATACATCAATTGCATGGGTATGTGCGACCAGGGGCCTGCCATGCTGATAAACGATGATGTTTACACACATCTCACTCCCCTGAAAGTTGTTGAAATACTCAAATCATGTAAGTAGAGGAGACTGAAATGCCGATAAATAATAAAAGAGTATTGTTCGACGAGGCTAATCATGGCGACAGCCTTGCAAAAGCCCTGAAAATGAAGCCGCAGGATATTATTATGGACATCAGGGAATCTGGCCTCAAAGGCCGCGGCGGAGCAGGATTCCCCACAGGTACCAAATGGATGCTTGCCGGAGCCGCACTATCCGATAAAAAATTTGTAATTTGCAATGCCGACGAAGGCGAGCCGGGCACTTTCAAAGACAGGGTGCTGCTCGACGAATATACCAACCTGATTTTTGACGGAATGGTTATCGGGGGCTATGCTATAGGTGCACAGAAAGGTTACGTCTATCTGAGGGGCGAATACAGGTACCTTCTTAAAAAACTTGAATCATCCTTAGAAACCATGAGGGCACAGAACAGGCTGGGCGAAAACATACTGGGCTCCGGTTTCTCTTTCGATATAGAAATACGCCTCGGTGCAGGCGCTTATGTCTGCGGCGAGGAATCAGCACTCATCGAATCGCTCGAAGGCCACAGGGGCGAGCCGCGAAACCGCCCGCCGTTCCCGGTGAATACAGGCTTTATTAAGCATCCTACCATTGTCAATAACGTCGAAACATTTGCCGCTGTATCAGTTATAATGTTCAAGGGCAGCGAATGGTTCAAAGGGATTGGAACATCGAAATCGACAGGTACAAAACTTATTTCTGTTTCGGGAGATTGCGACAACCCCGGTGTATATGAAATACCATTCGGCACAACAGTCAACGACCTGCTGCAGATGGTATCGGCCAAAAACACCAAAGCCGTTCAAATCGGCGGGGCATCCGGCGTATGTATTCCTAAAAGCGAATTCAGCAGAAACATTTCATTCGAAGATTTATCAACAGGCGGATCGGTAATTATTTTCAACGAGTCGAGAAATATGCTGCATGTATTGAAAAACTTCATGGACTTCTTCGTGGAGGAATCCTGCGGGCAATGCACACCCTGCAGGATAGGCAATATTAAACTCCTGGAAGGTATCGAAAAAATCGAGAAGGGAGAATGTTCTATCTCCTATCTCGGCGAGTTAATCGACCTGGGCAGGACCATGCAGATTTCTTCCAAATGCGGGCTGGGCCAATCGAGCCCCAATCCGTTTATTGCAATAATGACTCAGTTTGAAAATGAGATTTTTTCATAAAGGATAAAGGAAATAATTATGGCTGATTATAAATCTTCAGATAGAGCGCCGGTTAGCCAGCAAAGACTGGCAGTGGAAAAACCAGACACAGAATGTATCGGCGGCATTGTAGGAATAGAAATTAACGGACAGGCTTACGATGTGCCGCTGGGCACCACAATTTTGGATGCCTGCAGGCAAAACAATATACATATTCCCACATTGTGCCATCACGAAGACCTTTGCATTGCAGGCGTCTGCCGTGTTTGTGTTGTAGAGATCGATGGTTACAGGACTCTGAATGCTGCCTGTGCGTTCCCTATTACAAGCAAATTAAGCATTAAAACTACGAGCGAAAAAGTACGCCGTGCCCGCAGGCACATACTCGACCTGATTCTCAGCGAACATTACGGCGAGTGCTATTCGTGCCACAGAAACAATAACTGCGAACTGCAAACCCTGGCAAAGGAATACGGAGTAGATTTCTACCGCTACGGGCATGTGGAAGAACAAAAACACTATGTTGATAATTCCAGTTTCTCAGTTATCAGAGATATGAATAAATGTATCCTGTGCAAGAGATGCGTCAGGACATGTATCGACCTGCAGGAAGTCGGCGTGCTGGAAGCCACCAACCGCGGCGCACAGACTACAATATCGACCTTCATGGACAAGCCGCTTGCCGACGTTATCTGCATCAATTGCGGGCAATGCATAAACCGCTGCCCCACTGCAGCCCTAAGGGCAAACGACCCATCGGATATGATCTTGAAAGCTATCGACGAACCTGCAAAACATGTCGTCATCCCGACTGCTCCATCGCCGCGTGCTGCAATAGGCGAAGAATTCGGTGTGCCGGCCGGCAGGTCGATGACATACGAACTCAATACAGCATTGCGAATGATGGGGTTCGACGGAGTATTCGATACGAACTTCACTGCCGACCTTACGATTATGGAAGAAGGAACAGAGCTATTGCTCAGGCTGAAAAAAGCGCTGGTTGAAAAGGATACAGAAGTATGCCTTCCCCAGTTCACTTCCTGCTCGCCTGGCTGGGTGAAGTATATCGAGCATTTCTACCCCGAATACCTGGGGCATCTTTCGACGGCTAAATCTCCGCAGCAGATGTTCGGAGCACTTATTAAAACATTCTATGCCGAAGAAAAGGGCATCGACCCGGCAAACATCGTATCAGTCTCGCTAATGCCCTGTACTGCAAAGAAATTTGAAGCCAACAGGCCCGAAATGACCGATTCGGGTTATAAAGATGTCGATTTTGGCCTTACTACCCGCGAAATGGCACAGATGGTCAAAGAAGCAGGCCTAAAACTTCCCGACCTGCCAAAAGGCAGGTTTGACGAGCCATTCGGCGACACCGGCTCCGGATTGATATTCGGTGCAACAGGCGGTGTTATGGAATCAGCACTAAGAACTGCTTACGAGCTGGTTACAGGCCGCGAAGTACCGTTCGAAGGCTTGAGGATTACACCCTGCCGCGGTTTCGATGGTGTAAGGGAGGCTTCTGTAAAACTCGAAAACGTTAAACCTGAATGGTCATTCCTGGAAGGTGTAAACCTCAAGTTCATGATTGCCCATGGCACTGCAAATGCAAAGAAGGTTATGGAAGCACTGAAGAGAGGCGAATTAAACGATGTTCATTTCATCGAAGTAATGGCATGCCCCGGCGGTTGTATCGGCGGCGGCGGCCAGCCAATACCAACCAGCCCCGAAATCAGGAAAAAACGTGCAGAAGCTATTTATAACGAAGCAGACAACCTGCAGATTAACAAATCGTTCGAGAATCCCGGTGTTACATACATCTACGAAAAATTCCTGCCCGAGGGGCCATGCAGCCACAAATCCCACAAGTTGCTGCATACCCACTATACCGGCAGGGGCAAATATATTGTTTAGTTATTAGTATTAGTTTTTTATTATATTA
>DAINRZ010000310.1:0-5040 GCA_036741575.1 Kapaibacterium sp. (SeqCode) | reverse complement strand
GATTATAGCAAAATTAGTGCATCTGCCAAAGTGTGCGCACAGCATTCCGTTTTCCACCGGTACAGCAAAAATCTTTTTCATACATCTCCTTAGTAATACATCAAAAAATAAAAAAAATCCAAGATTAATATCTATCATCCAATTTCGAATCAGTTTTGGAACGCCCTGGCTGCAGTTTTTGCATATAGCTTCAGAGCTTGGAGTATTTCAATTATATCCATTCTTAATGGCTCCGCATTTCTGGCCGGACATTATTTATCAGTCGGGGAAACCAGGAAATTACAGGGTTTGCCATCCTGCCCGGATTGTTAAAGCGGGTAATAGTTTTTAATCCATTTTTCGGACTGTAAAACCATGTTATTTCTTGTTTGCAGCAATTCCACTTCATCAGGTATTAACTTTTAACTTTTGATTTTAATAATTCTTCCCTTACCATAGTATGGCCGCAATTAGGGCATTTAAGGGCCGTACACTTTACCCCCTGCCTGTGTTCAATTTTCCCGCCGCAGTTGGCGCATACACAATACCCGCCCGGGCCGAAAGCCCCACCCTTATTCCTGCCCTTAAGCGTGCCTGATCCTTGTTTTTGCCCCTGCCCCATGCCCATTCCTGGCGATGGCAGGCAATTGATATAATTCATATTTTCTACCTAAATATTTCATAAACATATAACAGGGGCTGCCCGACGGTATCTACAGTAACCATAACACATTATCCTGCTTTTTCATTTCTTCATGAATTAGCTCAATATAATTAACCATAAATATAATGGGCAACCCCATAGGGCCTAAACCTTACTCCCGAGTTTCGATACCTGGTTTTCCAGAGCGGCAATCTGCTCTTTCAAAGCCATTATTTCGTTTTCGAGATAAGCTTTCTCCTGCGGTTCGGGATTGCCTGCACGGAAATAATTCCGATTACCTATTCCATAACCTTTTCCACGGCCTCCGTGCCTACTAAAACCAAGCCCACTGCCACCGGCAAAACCTGTGTCAAAGTAGCCTTCGTTAGCCCTTCCGGTGCAAAAACTCATTTGCTTACCGGTCAACGGGCCCATTCCTGTCGGGCCTCTCCTGTCTCTTCCCGGCATAATTTCCTCCTTCCAGCGGACGCCTGTCTGCGCAGCATTTACCATGTCCGAAACCACCTGCTAAGTTGAGCAGTTTTAATGAATTGCATTCGGGACAGGCATCTAATTTTTGATTAAAACTGGTTTTAAACATATAACCACAATCGAGGCATTTTATAATGTTGTTCCTGAAATGGACATTACCGCCATCAATTGCAAGTATCTTTCCATTTACTATCAGTTCGGCGATTTTCTTTCGGGATTTTTCTATAAGGCGCGTAAAAGTAGAGCGCGAAATCTCCATCTCGTCGGCGGCTTCCTCCTGCGATAGCCCCATATAATCGGCAAGCCTGAAAGCTTCGAATTCATCGAGCGATAATTGCACACTATCCAGAAACCTAATGGATGCGCCTATGGGCTTAAACTCCGTAAAAAGGGGAGGATTGTGAACTATTCTATGTTTTTCGGGCCTTGCCATACCAATTAAATTAAAATTTCAAACATTTTTCGGTACAAATATAATGAACATATGTTCAAAATACAAATATATTTTTCATTAATTTCAATAATCCTCTGAATTTAATTATTTTTTTCCCATGTGCTCCGCCGAAAAACCACTAATAAATTATTTTCCTATACTTTTCGTTAATTCATAAATTTATTATTCATCTTTACGGATACAATAAAAATGACGTCAAAAGAGATAAGGCAGGGATTTTTAGATTTTTTCAGGTCGAAGGAACACAGAATTGTGCCGAGCGCACCAGTGATTCCCCACGGAGACCCCACATTATTATTTACTAATGCAGGCATGAACCAGTTCAAGGATGTTTTTCTCGGTGCCGGCAGGCGCGATTACAAGCGTGCCGCCGATACCCAGAAGTGCGTCCGCGTAAGCGGCAAACACAACGATCTCGAAGAGGTGGGTGTCGATACTTACCACCATACTTTCTTCGAAATGCTCGGCAACTGGAGCTTTGGAGACTACTACAAAGCCGAAGCCATCGCCTGGGCATGGGAACTGCTTACTAAAGTCTGGGGCCTTCCGGTTGAACGACTTCATGCAACAGTTTACCGCACCGACGACGAAGCAATTGAAATCTGGAAAAACTACTTACCCGAAAGCCGCATTCACAGGTTCGATGAAAAAGACAATTTCTGGGAAATGGGCGAAACAGGCCCCTGCGGCCCATGCAGCGAAATCCATTTCGACCGTACCCCCGATCTTACCGGCGGGCCTCTCGTCAATGCCGGTGTACCCGAAGTAATTGAAATCTGGAACCTCGTTTTTATCCAGTATAACCGGAAAACCGACGGCTCGCTCGAAGAGCTTCCCTCTAAGCATGTAGATACAGGCATGGGTTTCGAGCGCATCTGCGCTGTTATTAACGGGCTTGAATCTAATTATGACATAGATATATTTGCAGATATTATTGCCGAAATCGAAAAGCTAAGCGGCAGAAAATACTCAAAGGAACTGAAGGACCCCGATGGTATTGCAATGCGCGTTATAGCCGACCATATTAGGACGCTTTCGTATGCTATTGCCGACGGAGCCATTCCCGGCAAAGAAGGCAGAGGATATGTCCTTAGAAGAATCCTGCCCAGTGATCTAAGGTTTGCCCGAAACCTCGGTTTCCGCGAGCCTGTTGTTTACAAGCTTCTCCCCTCCCTCATCCAGTCGATGGGCGATGTTTTCCCTGAATTGATTTCGCAAAAAGAAGCAATTGAAAAAGTTATCAGGGGCGAAGAAGAAGCATTCCTGCAGACATTAGACCGGGGCATTAACTTATTCGAAAATATTACTGCCAAACTCGACGAATCGGGAGATAAGACAATAAAGGGCGAAGATGCCTTCCAGCTTTATGATACTTATGGATTCCCGCTCGACCTGACGGAGCTTATGGCCCGCGAGAACGGATATGCCGTCGATACCGAAGGATTTAACAGATGTATGAAAGAGCAGAAAGAGCGCTCACGCAATGCAAGGAAATCCACCCGCCAGGAAGTATCCCTTCCCGGACTGGATTACATTACTGAATTCACAGGTTACGACAGAACAGATGCCGATTCTGAAGTATTATTTGTTGAAGAAAACAGGGTTGTGACAAAGCAAACACCTTTCTATACAGAGAGCGGCGGACAGGTATCGGATACCGGATTCTTAGTTTTGGCTGGCGAGAGATACGAAGTCACAGATGTAATCAAATCGGGCGATACCGTAATTCATATCTGCGACCGCGACGTAGAGCCTCTCCCCGGCTCCGTTGCGCATCTGCAGGTCGATGCCGAAAGAAGGCACCATATTATGCGGAATCATTCTGCAACCCACTTGCTTCACGAAGCCCTGCGCCAGGTGCTGGGAAGCCATGTCAAGCAGGCAGGCTCATTGGTTGCTCCCGATTACCTGCGTTTCGACTTCAACCATTTCGAAAAAGTATCTGCCGAAGATTTGGCAAAAATTGAATCAATAGTTAATTCGAAAATCCTGAATTCTGTCAATGTTGAAACGAGGGTTTTGGCAATTGAAGAAGCACAGAAAAACAGCAATGTGAAAATGTTTTTCGGCGATAAATACGGCGATATCGTTCGCGTTGTCGTTATGGATGAGAAATATTCGATGGAATTTTGCGGGGGTACGCATGTGGCCAATACGAGTGAAATAGGCTTGTTTAAAATTACTTCCGAGTCATCCATTGCCGCAGGCGTTAGAAGGATAGAAGCAGTAACCGGAGCAGGCGTGCAGAATTATATATTAGGTTTGAATTCAAAGCTCGAGGAAGCCATGAAATCTGCTGCCGAGCTAAACGATAAAATCCGCAGTCTGGAAAAAGAGCTCTCGAAACAGAAAGTGAACGAACTGAGAAATTCATTCGATACCTGGGTAAAAGAAGCTGCATTTATTGGCGAAATTCGTGTTATAGCCCGTAAAACCGGCTTCGAAGATATGGACGACATCAGGGATATAGGCGACAACCTGAGGAACTTCCTTGGCAGTAACGGCATTGGCCTGCTGGCGGCGGTTATTAACGACAAGGTTCAGCTTCTGTGCCTCGTTACCGACGACCTAAAGAAGCAGTTACCCGCAGGGAAGCTTGTCGGCGAAGCGGCAAAGGTACTTGGCGGCGGCGGCGGCGGCAAACCCCACATGGCTACGGCCGGCGGCAAAGATGTAGATAAGCTGGATTCTCTGCTGAAGGACTTCCCGGGAATAGTTAAAGGAATGCTGGGATAAATTTGTAGATGGTAAACATGTGAAGTTACGTGGCTTGTTCTTCGTGTTAATACAAAAATAACGATTATTCACAGGATAATTATAAGTAAGAAAATTACATATTGGCAGGATGGAAAATTCTGGCTTAGATATATCGATGAATATCCTGAATATGTTACCCAGGGATTATCATACGAAGAGTTAATTGAAAATCTGAAAGATATTTTCCATGATATTGATAAGGAATTAATTCATTGAAATATTAGTTACTTGGGATAAAAAAACACTTTATGTACACGCAATACCATTTTCTTTTCGATTACTCCCCAGCAATTATAGTTAGCTGCAACCGGTGTACCAGGTTCAAGTTTGTCAATAGAATCGAGCATGATAGCTAATGCTGCGATTTGATGCTGAGCTAACTTTTTATTTTTCAAGTATTTATTGACAAAATCATCGAAGGTAAATATTTCAGTCTCTTTTACCCATCCGAACTTTGAAAACTTATTATAATCAATAAGGCTCATAAATTTCAAATTAATAAACATCTTAATTGGAACAGTTTTTAGAGATTTGATACACAAAGGTTCATCTTCGTTTATATAGCACTTGTTTTCAGGACTATACTTACCTACTAAAATTTTTGAATATTTTTCTTTCATATATAAGTCCATGAATTCGATAAGATAAATCTCAGATTGTCAGGCATCCTTCAACTGCTTCGTATAGGTTCACTATTAATTCTTCAATTGTTTCT
>DAINRZ010000309.1:0-5073 GCA_036741575.1 Kapaibacterium sp. (SeqCode) | reverse complement strand
TGGAACAATTCATGTATCTTATTATATACTATTGAGTTATCCCCGTTATTTTCAATCTGGTTATCCATTCTACCATAATGCATTAATTTATAAAGAAATAACCTTGACGTAACTATTCAAAAAGAATTTGTTTTTAAGCGGCAATTTCCAAAACATAAGATTAATAAATAATGCATAGTGATAATAAATTTAGTAGGAGTAATGCTTCAATCTAATTCTCTGACTTATTAACAGGACTAATTATGAAAAAAAAGTAATGATATTTCGTAAATTGTTATTAAATTTATAATAATTGAATCTGGAACTGAAGAATTATTGGAGATAAAATGAAGAAAAAGTATTACTGGATATTGTTATTATTATTGTATGCAAGTGGCAGTATGTATGCCCTGCCCAGGATTTCGTACATAATCCCGGATATAGGGGCACCCGATATGAATACCTATATCGAGATCATCGCTTCCTATAATGCAGAACAAAATTTCGGTACGGACGGATTTTACCTTAATAATCCGGGGGATAGAGTTCGTGTTAGGTGCCAGAACGCCGCCGATACGGCAAAAATAACAATCGGGCCGATTGTTGTCAGTTGGAACGGCAAAATGATTTCCACTCAGGTTTATGTCCACCCTTACCTGCAGCCGAACAGTTCAGACTGGTCCCTGCTCGATAACCAGTACAGGATACCAATAGTTGTGGACGTGGACGGCCAAACAACTAATGCAAACACTTTTTATATTGTAAGGCCTTACAACCTGGGAATAAATGGCGATGTATCGGCGCTTGCCGACAGGGCCTTCGGAGCCGGCAGCTTAGGCAAACGCTCGCCCAGGGGAGCTATGATTGTTGACTCCCTCGTTTTGGCAAACGATGATAAATATCATGTTTCGGTTGCAGACTGCGACCCGAATACAAACGGCAACCAGGGCTACCTGCCATTTGTGCTGATAAGCAAAGGCAAAATTATTGGCGGTGCAAATACCAGGATAATGGCAAAAGGCGCTGCATCAGACCCTAACAGGATAGACGCCGGGCCGGGCGGCGGCGGCGGAGCTGGCAGATATTGTGACTTCAAAGGTACTGCCCTGCGCGGCGGCAACGGCTTTACCGGTGGCGGCCCGGGTGGCATTAATGGTTCCGGGCTCTTTAGTAACGAAAGAAGAGACCCCGGAAGCGGAACAGGCGAAGTTTCATCATTGACAGACGGCAACGGCAGAATAGTAGAAGGCGGGTATTCTCTAAACGGTTTGCCGGGCGGTAGCTCGACAATAGCTTATGAAGCGGCAGGCGGCGGTTCGGGGCATCCCTTCGGATTATCCGGCCAAGGCTGCGTTGACGGTAACAACTGCGACCCGGCCGGCGGCTACGGGGCCGGCAGCGGCAGGAGGCAGGACCAGAACGGCGGCGGCGGCGGTAATGCCACGAATGGAGGTAATACTGGGAATAATAATTATGGCAGGACTGTCGGCAACATAATGGTAATACCACTTGCCGGCGGTTCGGGGGGCGCCTGCGGCAATCCCCAGGATCCTGACCCAATCAGCGGAGGGTGCTCCGGCGAGGGCGGCGGCGGCGGCGGCGCAGTTTTTGTTTCGGCTGTTAATATAAATAATCTGGCAGTTGAATCCAATGGTTTAAGCGGCGACGACGGTGACGGCAACGGTGCCGGCGGCGGCGGAAGCGGTGGTTTTGCAGGTATCCAGGCTAAATTGGCTGCAAGCAACGTTAAACTAACTGCCCTCGGCGGCGGCAGGGGCGGCGGCGAAGGCAGAATGCGCTATGACTTCATGTCTGCCTCGAACAACACTACTAATCCTGCTACTCCTGTTTCTTTGTATAAAGGTGTTACAACCGATACTACCAAATGGATAAATAAGACTTTTTCCCTAATGGGAGGGTATGCCTCCGGCAATACAATCCGTCTGTTCCTTAAGCCCGAACACGGTAATTGGATTGAACTCCCTGAACCGACTTACCTTAGCGGCCCGATGTACTGGCGAGCTGATATTACACTTTCCACAAAGGATACCCTGTTTTTTATTACAGCAATGCAAAGCGTCACCAATCCTAAGCAGGATCCGGTGGCAGATAAATACTATATGGAGCCGGCATTTGTTATGTCCCAGTCGGCCGGCAATATTCTCAGGCGCAACCCGGCGCCTATAATTGCCGAAGACGATACTACTATAAAGATAAAGGTCTTTAGCTGTCCTGGCGCGAATGATGCAGACACTGCCTGGGTGCTGAACATAGGAAATGCAGTATTGAAACTGGTGTATGACAATGCAAGCTTTACGGGCGGCGGCAGGGGATTCGAGCTTGTTGCCCCGCTACTTAAGGATGTTAGTCCCAAGGATTCAATCCCTGTCGTTGTTAGGTTTACTTACTCCAAAGGGCAGTCGGGAATTATAAGGGATACACTGATAATCGAACATAACGATACCGAATCGAAAAGAATTCCATGGAGAATTTTCCTGGAAGCTGAAATTATCGAACTCAAGATAGACGCTTTAACAGGCAATGGGACTGATACTATCGATTTCGGAGAAGTATGTATAAATGCTATCGATACTCTAAACTTCAAAGCCGTTAATCTGTCGATGGACAAGGTTACTTTCGCAGCGCCCGATGTAAAACAAAATACTAATATATTTAAATCCTGGTTGATATCGGGAAGCCAGGCTAATCCTCTCGATACTGCTTATTATGGCGTAGAATTCGCTGCAAAGGAAGGCGATTTCGGCTCGTGGATTCATGTGAATATCGATGAATGCCCCGAAATTTATGATTCTGTATATATAAAAGGAAAGGGTGTAAGAGCCGAAATAAGCCTTAAAGGGCTTGCAAACGACACAATAGACTTAGGTGATATATGCTTGGGAACAACAAAGACATACAGGTTCCGGGTGCAGAATAATTCAATTGTCGATGCAAATATTGATTTCTACGTGCCGCCCGGCCACGATAATGTAAAAATAAATTTAGAAAGCCCAAATCCTGTTGCGGCAAATACCGAAAGGGATGTTATTATAACCGTCGATCCATATTTTGGTTTTTATAGCCTTAATTGCCTTGTATATACACGCGATTGCGGGGGCGATACTATTAAACTGCATATCAGGTACGGCGGTGTTTCCGGCAAAGTTCAATTCGAACCGCCATTAGTTGACTTCGGCGAGGTGAAGGTTGGCAATTCGTTGACTAAAACTGCTGTTTTGAGAAATACCGGCACAAGCCCGCTCTATTTCGAGAATTTACTGCCGCCCGATTTACCGTTCAGGATTGTATCGGCTACACCGTCTCTGCCTGTACTTTTGAAACCCAAGGATTCCATTATCGTCGAAATTGAATATTTACCGAATAACGATAACGAGCACAGGGATACTGTTTATGCCGACGGGCTCGCTATAATGGGCGCATGCCCTGCCGATTCGCTGTTGCCCCTGAGAGGCAAGGGTATTAAGTCGATTGTCGAGCTAAACAAAGACCTTATCGATTTCGGGTTAATTAAGAATTGCCATACAAAGCAGGATTCAGTTACAATCTCCAACAAAGGGACTGCTTCTGTCGATATTACTACAAATATTATAACAGGGCCAGGCAGGCAGTATTTCAGGTTTGTCCGGTCGCCGAATTTACCATATTCATTGAAGGCGGGAAGCCAATACACTTACATAGTCGAGTTTGTTCCGGGCAGCAGCCTGGACGGCCAGAAAACAGCCGATTTGGAGATTACAACCGATGATAATTCGAAATACATAGTCGGACTGAAAGGGAGCAACGAAGGGCTCAACGTCACACTCCCTGCAACTGTGAATTTCGATGCAGGCCCAATAGGCCCCGACCAACAAAAGACTATTACACTTGTGAACGACGGGAATTTCGATGCGCATGTGGTGAAGGTCATTAGCACCAATCCTAAAGTAACTGTGGCGCCCCAGGATGCCACAATCCCTGCCAAAGGGAGCTTCGATTTCACCGTTACAATGAAAATGGATGCGCCCGGAGCTGTTAATGCTGATTTGATGTTTATATTTGATTCTCATTGCGATGACACCTTAACGGCAAAAGTTACCGGGATGGTTCTGGACGGTAATCTGGATTATTCTTCAAATCTCGATTACGGAATTTTAGCGCCCTGCCGGGATTCGGTTATGACTCTCGAAATAAAGAATACAGGCCAGGTACCTATCGAAATAAGGTCGATGCAGATTATAGGTGCCGATGCAACGCTGTTCACGTTTGTTACGCCATTTACACCTAATACAATCGACGAGGGGGGAAGTTATTTCATAGAAATCAGGTTCTCACCAGCCGGATCTACCGATGGGATTAAAACTGCCGAAGTTGAATTCGTTGCATTTTATAATAATAAAGAAACAGTTTACAAGGCTAACCTGACCGGCCAACGGCTTTCGGGAATTCTTTCCGTACCCGAACCTTTGATTTTTGGTAATATAGTAATCGGCAAATCTTCGACTAAGACATTGAAAATTACTAATACCGGCAAGCAGGCTATCCAGTTGACAAGCCTTGTGAATAAATTCCCTGCTGTATTCAATATTGGGTCGTTCACTCCCAATACGAACCTCGCACCTGGTGAATCTACCGACATAGCAGTGACTTTCAACGCCCTTTCCGAGGGTTGTGTTTACGATACATTAGTATTCGACTTTACATTTGCTGGCTGCGATGATTCTAAGCCCGTACCGGTGAGCGGTTGCGGCATTAACGCCGGTAGTATAACGGTAATACTGCCGGAGCTAAGGGAGGTAGACCCGTTTATCGACAAGTACAGTATTCCTCTGAGCGCCACGCTCGGCAGCGAATACAAAGAATCGTCGCTGATGGTCTTCAGCGCAGATTTCACGATAACTTTCAATGCCAACACATTCCTGCCGCTCACAGTATCAAAGGGAAAGATGACAACCCAGCAGCCAATAGGTGGGGTGCGTACGGTTACAATCAGCATCCCGGATTCATTTATTGTTAACAAAACAAACACTGTAATTACCGAATTAATCGGCAGCACCCTGCTGGGGAATACCGACAGGACGGATCTTACTTTTGTGA
>DAINRZ010000308.1:0-5077 GCA_036741575.1 Kapaibacterium sp. (SeqCode) | reverse complement strand
ACCAGGACACTGCCTGGATTTATATAAAAGATAATAATGAGTGGAAAGCCCTGAATTTGGATTATACCCCGCCGGGAAGGTTGAGAAATAGAATGACATTAATCGACTCAAATAAAGTATTATTATATGGCGGAGCTTTTAAAAATAAACATGCTGATGATACATGGATATTCACATTAGACAGCCTGAAAACAGATGTTGAAACTAATCCTAGAAACCACAAAAATAAACCTTATGTTTATTTGAAAAACAAAATCGCAATAATAGAGCATAATTTTATTAATAATTTTAGTATTATAATTGTTAGCCTAATAGGTAAAGTCGTTTTTTCCAAAGACTATTTAAACGAAGGCTATGCAAATCAAGTTATTAATATTTCTTTAGAAAATGAACTAAGTGGGGTATATTTGCTGCAGATTAATGCAGGCAGTGAAGTTTGCACACACAAGCTCTTGATTAATTAAAATGAAAGAATCGCCCGGCTTTTTTAGTTTCTCTATTACTCTTTTACCCTTACGGTAAATATAAATGCAGCTCCTTCGCCATAAGTGCTTTCGCAGCGGATGGTGCCTCCCATTGCTTCGGCAAGGCGCTTTACTATCGAAAGGCCCAGCCCGGTAGAGCTTTCCTCGTTGGTGGGGCGTGCCGAAAGCTTTGCAAACTTGCCGAAAAGTTTCGATTTATCGTCCTCGGTGAGGCCGGGGCCTTCGTCTTTTACGCTAATTTCTATAAATTCCCTGCCGTCGCCCAAAGTGATTTTTTCACTTTTTATCCAGATATTTTTATTAAAAGGAGAAAACTTAAGAGCATTCGAGAGAAGGTTCTCGAATACCTGACCAACTTTGTTGCTATCTGCATTTACAATACTATTGCCCGTATTATTTATGAAGTTAATGGTAATACTTTTTTCGGCAGCGCGCAGCTTATAGTTATCTATCTTTGACTTAATAAAGTCGTCGATATTAAATGGCTCAATGCTAAAGTTAATCTTACCTTCTTCGATTGCGTTGATATCCAAAAGGTCCACGACAATCTGGAACATCGACTCGGCAGTAACACGTATTTCTTTCGAGAAATCGATTAATTCCTCCTGTGATAAGGTTGTATTTTCGTCCTCAATAATTTTCGAAAAACCTTTGATGGCGGTAATCGGATTCTTTAGGTCGTGGGCAGCAATCGAAAGGAAATTATTCTTCTCCTTATTCAGCAGTTCGAGCTTTTCATTTTGCTCAACTATCAGGTCGCGCGCCTTTTTAAGGGCAACATGGGTTTTTACCCTGATAAGCAATTCCTCATGCTTGAATGGCTTGGTAATGTAATCAATCCCACCCAGCTTGAATCCGCGCACAATATCCTCTGTTTCGGTTTTGGCAGTCAGGAATATTACTGGAATATGCATAGTCCTTTCGTCGGCTTTCAGCCTCGAGCAAACTTCGAAGCCGTCCATGTCGGGCATCATGATGTCCAGCAAAATCAGGTCAGGCAGCCTTTTAGCAACTATTGCAAGTGCTTCGGAGCCGTTGTTTGCCAGAACAATTTTGTATTTATTTTCCCTTAATATATTTCCCAATACCTGAAGGTTTTCCTTGGTATCGTCCACTATAAGTACCAGGTCGTCCTTTTTTTCAGTTATTTCAGTCATTGTATTAGCCGTTTTAAATTAATAATTTATTAATTTATTGAAAATCTTTCAGTTTAGCAATTATTTCATCGAATTTTTCGAGAGCAGTTTTAATTTTCTCAGTATTAAATGATTGAGCTGCTTCGGTTAATGTCCCCGAATAATTATTTAGAATTCCTATTCCGTAGCTTTCGTTCATTTTATTCAATTGAGCTGCAAAATCCTCCACATCATCGATTATTAGCAGGTCGAGTATCTCGCCAATCCTGCCCCGGAATTCGGTTTCGAGCCTCATAATAATCTCGGGCAGTTTTTGCTTTGCTT
Organism: Kapaibacterium sp. (SeqCode); assembly: GCA_036741575.1. Classification (GTDB taxonomy): domain Bacteria; phylum Bacteroidota; class Ignavibacteria; order Kapaibacteriales; family UBA2268; genus DAINRZ01. Next base: position 3,132 of record DAINRZ010000308.1, on the reverse strand, counting down.
CGTGAGTTATCTCACCAATTTCGAAATCACCGCTCAGATTTCTGGTTTCCTGAAGTTTCACAGGGCCGTAATCTTCGACTGTATAGGGGATAAACTTTTTCAGTTCGTTAATAAGTTTTTTCCTGTTCAGCGGTTTGCTCAGGTAACCGTCGAAAAGTTCCCTTATCTTCGATTCTTCTTCCTTCATTATCGATGCAGTGAAAGCAATAACGGGAATCCTTTTCAGGTGCTCTCTGCTCTTTATTTCTCTTGTCACTTCGTAGCCGGTTATGCCGGGCATTCTGATATCCATCAGGACGAAATCGGGCTTATGAATCTCAACAAGGTTGAGGGCAATATCCGAGCCTGATGCTTCTATAACACTAATATTTAGGTCTTCCACAAAACCTTTAATCATTTCCCTGTGGTAATCCACGTCATCAACAATCATCAATGTAGATTTTTCGAATGTGATCTTTTGTTTGTATGAATCATATGAATCGTCGGAATCCTGAATTTTTTCGGTTATTTCTACATTTGGCAGGATTATTCTAAAAATACTTCCTTTAGAAACAATGCTCTCAACCATAATCCTGCCTCCCATCCTTTCCACCAGCCTGCGTGTAATGGTCAGCCCCAGGCCTGTGCCGCCATACTTGCGCGTACTTTGGCCGCTTTGCTGGCGGAACGACTCAAATATAACGTCCTGCTGGTCTTTAGGAATTCCAATCCCTGTATCCTCCACTTCGAGTATAAGCTGCATATTGCCGCTTTCCTCGATATAATTATGGAAGGCAGACAATTTGACATACCCTTCGGAGGTAAACTTTACAGAATTCCCAACAAGGTTGAATAATATCTGCCTGAATCGCACCCCGTCCAATAACAGGGTTTGAGGTATGTCTTTGCTTGTTTCCACAAATAGTTGAAGTCCTTTTTCCTGCACCCTTTGCGAAAAAATCTGCTTTATTTCGTTGAGCAGTTTGGTTACATCAACAGATTCGAGTTGCAGATCGAGCTTGCCGGCCTCAATTTTTGAAAGGTCTAATATATCGTTTATCAGCGATAGCAGAGTTTTGCCGCTCGATAGAATAGTATTGATATACCCTTTCATTTGTGGATTATCAATTTTATTCAGCAGAATTTCGCTGAATCCAAGAATCGCATTCATTGGAGTGCGTATTTCGTGCGACATGTTTGCAAGGAATTCGCTTTTTGATTTATTAGCAGTTTCAGCTTGCTCTTTTGCCTTTTTCAGGTCGTTTGCCGTCATTGCCTGCTCAATAGTCGAACCCACGCTCGAAGCAATTGCCAGAAGGATGGACTGTTCTTCTTCGGACCAAATTTTTTCGTTGCGGAAATCTTCGAACTGCAGGAATCCCCAAAACTTTTGCCTCATCATGATAGGCATAACGAGGATCGATTTCAGGCTGCATTGCTTCAGGTACTCCTGTTCATTGAATGGAAGGTCGCGCACCCTGCCGACAATAATAATACCTTTCGAAAGCCTGTTGAACCAGCCGTAAAGCACGTCGTAGGGCAGGTATTGGAACGAAGGTTTCTCTGTGTTAAACGAACTGTAAGCCGAGTTCCATTCATATAGCATTCTGGCAAACATCTTACCGCTGCCCTCGTCAATATGGTTTTCGTAAGCGCTTACTCTTCCGACCTGTGTTGCAGCACCAAGGATTTTAAGCGCTTCATTAATACCTTTAATATAATCTGCACTTGTCAGCAGCAGGTTGGATGAATTTGCCACTGCTTCGAACAGCATTTTCTGCTTCAAAGTTTTTTCTTCTACTTCTTTCCTTACCGTAATATCGCTCGATATTCCGTCTATTCTTATTGGAATATGGTTCCTGTCATAGATCAGGGTCTGCCTGTCGTGAATCCAGCGAATTTCGCCGTTAGGCCTTATAATCCTGTAAGCAAGATCGAAGTAGCCGTTTGTATATAAATTTGCCAGGTGGCGCTTGACGGGATCGATATCTTCCTGATGAATAACATTTAGCCATAAATCAGGATTTTCGATAAACTCGCTTACCTGCCTGCCATAAATTTTTTGTACGGCGTTATTTATAAAGAGCAGTTTTAGCCTGGCAGGCTCGCGTGCGCATACAACGACATCGAGCGACTGCATCACGCTGTTCAGCCTTTCCTGGCTTTCGTGCAGCGCCTCCTGTGTTTCCTTGGCTTCAGTAGTGTCGTCGATATACCCGAAAATATCTTTCGGCTGCCCCTTTTCGTCGCGAATCAGTTTCACTATCAGATTAGCAATAAATTCTGTACCGTCACTCCTGCGGAAGTTGTTCTCGAGCGAAACAAGGCCCAGGCTCTCGCGGATTTTCGTTAGCACTTCGTAATACTTATCAGTTTCCACGTACAGTTCCTTGCCGATATTTTTGACTTTCGACATAATATCTTCGCGCGACTGGTATCCGAACATTCTTACAGCAGCAGGATTAATATCGAGGAACTTGCCGTCGAGCGATGACCTGAAAATACCGATAGGGGTTTCTTCGAACAGTTCCTGGTATTTTTTTCTCACTTCGGCCAGCGAATCCTTCAGGTTATTAGTTTTGCGCTGGTCTGTCAGAATTTCGGCAATTGCAGCAGGTATTCCGCCGCTGTTATTTATAATATGCCAATATGCTTCTACTGGTATTTTCTCTCCGCCGGTTAGAATAATATTTCTTTCATGGCGGTAGCTTTCAATTTCACCGCTTTTCAAGGCATCCAATTGCCTTGTAAGTGTATCGGCTGATTCTTGTGCTGCCATGCTGAAAATGTCGATCATTTCGCCTGGCGCTTCCCCTGATTTTGTTAGTTCTCTCCATGCCGGGCTTGTCCTCTGGTAAACCCCGTTGAAGTCGATTATTGCAGTTGCTGCAAGAGGGCAGTTGAATAGTACGGATAACAATGAATTATCGTCAATTTGCATACATTTAAATATTTAATAAAGAAAAATTCAAATCTTAATTTATTATCAAAATCTTTACCATATTAATCGGCTTGTCTCAAAAAAAATGAATCAGCAAATATTTTTAGTATTTTAGTATTTTTTATTAATTAATCTTATTTGATAGAAATGAAAGTACTGGTTACGGGCGCAACGGGATTTATTAGCAGCCAACTTGCCGAGTTGCTCATTTC
>DAINRZ010000307.1:0-5088 GCA_036741575.1 Kapaibacterium sp. (SeqCode) | reverse complement strand
GGCGACCTGCACCTGTCGCAGGGGTGGGCTTCCAAAAAAGTCCTCAATCCATTCGGAAGGGTTTACTTTAAGAAATTCAATGACCAAAACAAACTCGTTATATATTTTATTAACGCAGGTCTGAAGGGTTCTTGCAGGATACCACCGGCTGATACTTCTATTACAGTGCCTGCCGACGGACGCCCCGGTGAAAAACAGACAATTTTCGGCAGCGCACAGGTTGTTTTGAACAGGCTCGATAGCTCTATAACAATCCAGTACGAAATATTTACAGGTTTTGCAAACATGGGTAACTACGGTGCTTACGCAGCTAAATCAGTATTCCTTTGGAACACTACCTGCGGTGTTTTGGGCTGGGCACGCCATGTGAACAATTACAAAGCAAAGAATGCAGTTGCCTATCAGGAATATATGCAATATACTCATTATTTCTCAAGATTTGCTACCACAACCATCTATGACGATTACCTTGTATCAGGTAAGGCAGTAAGGTTCAAACAATGGAGAAATACACTCAGGGTTCTTACCCTATCATACAGGGTAAGGTCAACTGACAAAAACAAGAGCCTCGATTTCACCGAGGCAGTTCCAACATCATTAGTCGATAATTACGAATTGCTTGCCGGCGAAGAAAGAATAGGCGCCGTACAGCCTGTTGCCGTTATACAGAACCTGACTAACGATATTACTGAGGTTGATTCAAGGTCACCAGGCGCACCCAATACAGCCGACTATCCTGCAACAGGAGTCAATGCTATAAGTCAGGATTTCAATTATAGGGCAAGGTTCAGGATATTCAACCAGGCGTTGAATAAAATTGTCTATAACAGGTTAATGCCAATTGACTCAACCGGTATTTACCTTGCAAGCGATTACGATGCACAGGCCACTCACTTTGGCAATCCATACAGCAAAGTAAGATTAGTAACTGTTTCTATGGATGGTAAGAATTATAAAACGACAGAAGTCCCCAAAAGCACATTAATTACAAATGACAATAACGGTATTCCCCCTTATGGATTCGCCGAAATTTACTTCCCGCCTTTCGAACCAAACAAGTCTATACAGGATAAATACAATAACTTTACTAATATAGGCAGGATGAAGGTTGACGTGGAAGCGGACCCGACAGATCCGAGAAGTAACGAGTACTTTGGCGACGAATGGCCAGCCGATAATAAATTATCGAGATACTTATTCGTTATGAAACGCTTGTCAAGTTTCTCCGAAGATGTATCCGATTGGAACTATATTAAAGACGACCGTGAGTTCCTAACGACAACAGCTATGGCATCGGTTGAAAAATGGGTGAACATCGGTACACAGGTAGTTGTCGGTGATAACGTTTCGCACCACCCGTTGCCTCCCAGGTATGATCCCGGTACACGCCTGGGTTTCCTGAACAGAAACTGGATGTTATACGAAATCGGTTCGTCAAGATATATGTCGCCTGTTATCAGGATGGACAGAAGAGGCCTCGATGGTTCAGACGTACAGCCGCTTGAATGGGGCGGCGACGAACTGCGTTCATTCCCTATAGATCTTAGGCAAAGAAAAGGCGCTGTGTTGGCTTTATCAATCCAAAGGACTAATAACGGCCCTAAAAATAACATCGCCCGAGGTTTCTCGGATGCACAGATTATCGGCTGCGAACCAAGGGCAATCCTGAATGGCGACCCAAACACACCATTCAACCATATATCTAATGCAGTATCAGAGTACCCCGATGAATTATGGGTCGAATTAGCCAAACCAAGCCCCGACCAGGTACACGGCATCACAAACATAGGTGTTGCCCTTCCTTTTATCGATTCGGATAAAAGAGGCACATGGAGAGAACATCCCAGGCGTGGCGGCCTTGCCCCTATAACTAATATGGCTGCTTACCTGCTCTATGGCGCCGGCGGCGCGCTTCGCGGCTTCCTCGAAACCGACAAAGACTCTGCGCTTACAACTACTTCGGGATTGAGGGCAGACTATCTCGACGATGGTTTCGACGAAACATTCCGGAAGATAATCATACCAATCCCCGATACATTTATCACCGCACCCAACGAAGGCGCCAAAAACTTCAGGTTCAGGGTAAAAGTCAACGCACAAAACAGCCAGAAAAAGGCGCCGGTATCAATACAAGACGATGCCGACGAATTCTATCTGGATAACGTATCGATACTGTTCCCGTCAGAACAGACCGATATCGAAGTATCATCGGTTGATATAATCTGGCCTTACACTATTGTTCCTGCCAGCCAGGCAACAAATATTCCAATCAGGGTAAAAGTAAGCAATAACACAGGTATTGCTGCCCCAAGCTTTTTCGTAAAAGTTAAAATATTTGCAAATTCACAGGGGCCGACCGGGACTGTGGTGTACTGCAAACGGGTAGAAATGCCGTTCCTAAGTCCGGGCGAAGAAGTCGAAGTAAAAATGCCTGATTTCGATGCTACTAATGCCGGCGGAGTTTTCGATACATCCAGGGAATTCGATACAAAACCGTTCCATATCCAGGCAAATGTCAGGATTCCCGGCGGCGACATTGAAGTGCATAACGATACAACATTCTATAACGTAAACCTTACATTCGGCAAATACTTTGCTTACGATGTTCCCGCTCCCGAAGGCACCAAAAACCTAAGCAACGTACCGGCCGAAGCTATCAGGTGGTCTAATGAAATATACGGTATCGAAGAAGGACACGGCAGGGGTTTAAGCCTCCATGGTTATAATTTTGGTGGTATCGGTTCTGTAGTTTCGATTTCACGTTACGATTCCGACCCTAATTCATTCGGCCCCAACGGCGGCAGCGCTTCGGGCCAGTTAGCTATGAAATTCGAATTGTTCAAGGCGGATACAATTCTCGGTTACCAGGCATATTTCGGCTGGAGGACATCAGCCCCGGATTACATAACGTTCTCCGTTTACAATGATATGAACGGCAAGCCCGGGCAGCAACCTATAGCCTCTTCCCTCTTAAAAGATCAAAAAGGATGGGATAAATTCAGGAAAGATTACTTCTACGATGAATATGTTACATATTTACTTCCTGAACCACTTATCCTTTCGAAGGGCAAATACTGGGTTGCCGTTGCACAATTAGGCCAGGACGGTTTAGACCTTGGCGCTTCCGGCGCAAGGATGGGCATGAGGACTATGAACGTTCATATACAATCCCCAATCAATACATCAAGGGAAGTGGGCCTCGAGGGTTCGTCGCTGCTGCTGCACAAAGAATTCCGCGATGCAGAAAGCTTGTTGAATAATAATTTATTTGCATACGAAAATACTTACCAAAGCGGTTCATGGGTTGAATTTATGCCTACTACAGGCCGTGTAGCTTATGCCAACCTGCACCACTTTGGCGATGCGCCCGGCGACCGCGGACTAACCGGCATGCCCGGTATGGGGTACACCTGGACTCTTACACGTGCTACGTGGATACCGTTTGTAAGGCCTTACTTAGGAATGAAACACTTCGGTATTACCGAAGAATGCGTATGGCCTGTTGAATTAACTACTTTCAACGGAAAATCAAGAGAAGAGGGAATTGACCTCTTCTGGGAAACAGCTTCGGAAATCAACAACCACGGCTTCTATGTGGAAAAGAGGATCCAGGACGGCAGACCTGACTGGAAGCAAATAGCATTCATCAAGGGGAAAGGCAATTCAAACAGATTGAGCAGGTATTCATATTTGGATAGTGATGTTTCCCGCGGCAATATATATTGCTACAGGCTCAGGCAAATTGACCTGGACGGCTCTGCAGGATGCGGCAATTATTCGGATATTGTAACAATTAAATATGACGGCTCTGAGCAAAAGCCGGTTCTGGAGCAAAACTACCCAAATCCTTTCAGCAGCAGGACACTTTTCAGGTTCTCGCTGCCTGATGGATGCAACGTGAAATTCGAAATAATCGATTTATTGGGAAACAGGGTGGCTACCCTGTTAGACGGATATCACGACGGCAGGGAATTCCATATCAGCTGGGACAGGACCACTGAAACGGGCGCTAAAGCAGCACCGGGAACTTATATTTACAAGCTCACTGCCGGCGCAGAAGTATTATCGGGAAAGCTGACAATAGAATAATTATTCTTTGGTAAAAATCGATTTCCTGTCGGAATACTCTGCTTCGATTGCTACCGAGGAATCCGGCCCGTGCTTTATTTTCCTGTCGAGAAGGAACAGGAACAGGAAGAACAGCAGCAGGTAAATCAATGAAAAGAAAATAAGCGAAAAAGTTACCTGCGAGGCATCGACAGATTTAGAGAGAGCATCTTTTGTTTTGAGCAATCCGTAAACAATCCAGGGTTGCCTGCCTATTTCGGCGGCAGCCCAGCCTATTTGGTTGGCTATTTGCGGCAGAAGCACAGTAACGACAAGGATTTTCAGGTACCATTTCTTATCCCACAAAGTGCCACGCCACCAAAAGAATCCCGTAAGCAGGCTCAAAAATATCAACGCCATACCTATGGCAACCATTATATGATATAATTGGAAAACTGTATTTACCGGCGGCCTCTCGTCTTTGGGGAATTTATCCAGCCCTGTTACAGGCTTTTCCGTATCGAAATGGACTAGGTAGGACAAGAAACCGGGAATTTTCACTCCGGTGACTTCTTCTTTCTCATCGTCCACCCAACCAAAAAGATACATATCGGCAGGGCCGGTTTTATAGTGGCCTTCGAATGCTGCAAGCTTTGCAGGCTGGTTTGCGGCCACTCCGTCTGCTGAGCTGTGGCCGGTAAACAGTTGGAACAGGGACGCAAAAATAGCGAGGCCCACAGCAATCTTCATCGAAGATTTTGCGAAACCGGTATGCTTGTTTTTAATCAGGTACCAGGCTGCTACGCTGATTACAAAGAATGCTGCCGCCAGCCATGCCCCCGAAAGAGTATGAGAAAGCCTGTCCACCGATGACGGATTGAAAATAAGCCCCCAGAAATCGACCATTTCGGCGCGCCTGGCAACTCCTTCGCCAACTATCTGGTGGCCTGCCGGAGTCTGCTGCCAGGAATTGGCGACCACTATCCAAACGGCACTCATGTGGGCGCCAAGAGTCACCATAATCGTAGAAATGAAGTGCGT
>DAINRZ010000306.1:0-5090 GCA_036741575.1 Kapaibacterium sp. (SeqCode) | reverse complement strand
CAGATATATAGAATACCTTGTGGAATGTAATTAAGATATAACAAAAGCAATGTTATTTGGTTCTTACGCAACAAATTAATACACAGATAATAGCGATATCGATATAGCAGTTGTGTTAAGGAAGCTTGAAAACAGATTTGATGAGCAGGTAAAACTTATTATGATGACTGTAAAAATTAATACAAGGATCGAACCTCATCCTTTCTCTACAGATGACTTTATCTATCATAATCCTTTTGCCCTCGAGATTATCAATCACGGCATAAATATTTTACAACCACCTTCTCAATTGATACATCACAATGCAAAAAATATATATCTTGATTTCAAAGTATTTTTATTATATTCGGAACAATAAATAACTTACTTATATTTTAAGGAGTTAAAAAAATGAAAACTCTTATCGCATCTGCAATTGCCTGCATCGTTGCAATATTTAACGTGGCCGAGACTGTATCGCAACAGACTAAATTCCAGAAATGGCAGACTCCATCGTTCTTTAAGGGTTTTAATATGAGTGTTTGGGACAACTACGACAGCCGCGAAGTAAACCAGGAGGATTTCGACAGCCTGAAAGCTATTGGCGCCAACTTAGTAGCATTACAAACCCAAGGGATTTATTCGCCCGAACCACCATACAATAAAAGTATTTACTGGACCGAAGGCACCGATACGGTATTTCATTTGGATATGCTCGACAGAATGGTAGAATATGCACGTAATGCCGGGCTGCACTACATTTTATCTGTGCGTGAAGGGCCCGGCAGGTATGACGTCAGCTCTGAGAATACGGATAAATCGACTGTTTGGGTAAATAAAACTGAACAGCAGTTATATGGCTCGATGCTTAAAGAATTGGCAGCCAGATTCCTGCCTGACGAATTATTTGCAGGTATCGACATGGCCGTTGAGCCAACACCACTGAGTACACTATACGTAGGAATTACAGTAAACGACCTGGACTCTGCCCTTAAAGCAAACAGTATTGACATGAAAAAGATATTTGAAATGTGGATAGACTCAGTCAGGACTGCTGACCAGGACCTGCCGTTGTTGGTTGAAGGTGTGTTTTGGTCTAATCCTGAGTATTATTCATTACTTAAAAAGCAGAGTGATGAAAGGATAATTTACAAAGTACATCTTTACAATCCTCATGATTTCAGCCATGCCGAGCCTGCCAATTCGGCCCAGTACCCGGGTGAATACTGGAGCGATCGGCTTCAGGGTTTTTATAGTTTTAATAAGGAATTCCTTGAAAGCGAAGTGTATAAGCCTGTACTGGATTTCCAGGCTGATAACGTAGTTCCCGTCATGGTGGGAGAATTCGGGCTATTGATGCCGCAGCAGGGTGGAATGGTTTACCTCAAAGATATTGCTGATATTGCCTGCGCCCATGGCTGGCATTATGCATTGTGGATGTTCAACGACGGCCCCGGTTTTAATTATAAAGACATGGATAACATTTACGGTACTGATTACTACGGATTGGTTAAGCAGTTGATGAATTGCACTGCCAACGGCGTTATTTATCAGGAGGATAGGCCAGAAGGTATTCGGATAAACCCAAATCCGGCATCTGATTTTATACTAATAGACTTGCATACGGATAAGATGATACCCGGAGATGGAGAATTTCAAATCTATAACTGCCTTGGTTTTTGTGTCGGCAAATTAAGTGTTAACTCCGGTATTAATATCAGGTTAGACATTTCGGGCTTGCCTGCCGGTGTTTATTGCATAAAAGCAGGCAACATGACTAAGTTGATATTCAAACGATAGAGTAATTCTGCTTCAGGCTCAATATATTTTGTGTAGCAGAAAATGAAAACACGGCTTACTGCAATTGCAAACAATAAACAATCCCGAAGCAAGCTTCAAGGTATCAAATCCACATGTGTGATTGAAAGTAAAGAGATTCAAAAAATTAACGATATTAAAAGATAAAATGAATTATTTGATAAATGTTTTTTGGGTTACAGAATAGGGAATGAAAAGAAAATCAATGACAAACGAGGAGATGCAAAAAAAGCTCGATGAATTGATTATTGAGATTGAAGGTATCAAAGCAAAATATAAAGCAGAAAAGAAAGATCTTACTGAAAGAATCAGGGAACTTGAAAGTAAAAACAATAATCTGCCGGAAATAATATCCTCTATCCAGGATGTTGTATTCACCCTTGATTGCAATTTAAAACATACCGGCGTTTATGGCAAATGGGTCGAGCAAAGCGGTATGACAGCTCAGGATTTTATCGGTAAATCGGCTTCGGAAGTTTTTGGTTATAATGAAGGCAGAATTCACGAGGAGAATGCATCTAAAGCACTGGAAGGGAAGTATGTAGTCTATGATTGGGTCGTACCCCTCGAAAATAAAGAATTACACTATCAAACATCGCTGTCGCCGATTTATAACATCAAAGGCAATGTCAAGGGATTAGTAGGTATTGGGAGAAATATTACCCATAGAAAACAAGCTGAAAATTCACTTGAATACGAAAGGCTGAGGCTGGCAGGAATACTCGAAGGCACAAATGTGGGCACATGGGAGTGGAACATTCAGACAGGCCAAACAATATTCAATGATAGATGGGCTGAGATTATTGGTTATACTTTGGAAGAACTATCCCCAATTTCAATTGAGACTTGGGCTAGGCTTTCTCATCCTGATGATCTTATTAAAAGCAACGAATTGATTGAAAAGCATTTAAAAGGTGAAGTCGGCCATTACGAATGCGAAATAAGAATGAAGCACAAAGACGGAAGCTGGATATGGATTCTTGACAAAGGAAAGCTAATTACCCGCAATACGGAAGGGCTGCCTTTGCTAATGATGGGGACCCACCAGGATATTACAGAGCGGAAACAGGCCGAAGATGAACTTTTAACCAGCCAAAACATGTACCGCGAGCTTATTGACCTTGCTGTTGACGGTATCCTTCTGGGAGATAAAGATGGGATCATAATTAATGCTAACAAAGCGATTTATGAAATTTTCTGTTTGAATGAGGATGAGGTTATAGGCAAACATATTTCGCAATTACCTTTTGATAAAGAATCCTTAACATTAAATCCATTCAGGTTCGATCAGTTAAAGCAGGGAATGACAATCAACAACGAAAGAGTAATAATACTGAAGGACGGCACATCAAAATATATTGATATGCGGAGCAAAATGATGCCCGACGGCAGCTACCAGTCTATTATTAGGGATATTACCCAAAGAAAAATAGCACAAGAGGAATTAATCAGGAAAAATCAGGAAATTGATATTTATTTCACTTCGAGCCTCGACTTGCTTTGCATTGCCGACACCGACGGGCATTTTATAAGACTCAATCCGGAATGGGAAAGAGTCCTGGGATATCCCGTTAATGAACTTGAGGGCAGCGTGTTCCTGGATTTTGTCCACCCGGACGACATTCAAAAGACAGTAGATAGAATTGGAAATTTGATTAATCAGGAAGTAGTTACCAGCTTTGAAAACCGTTACAGGCACAAAGACGGATCTTACCGATGGATAGAATGGAGATCGCGACCGCAGGGGAAATTAATATATGCCGCCGCAAGGGATATTACAGAAAGAAAGTTAGCTGAAGAAGAATTGGAACGCACCAAAATTCAATTAAAAGAAATCATTATGCAATCGCCTTTGCCTATAGTTCTTGCTTCGGCAGAGGATTTCAAGATTAAGGTAGTTAATAAGGCTACGGAAGATTTTTTATTAATAGATTCAAATGAATATTTGGAAAAATCCTTATTGGAAATTGATGTCGTTTGGCAGGAGTTTACACCTGAGGGGCTGAATGTCGAACCTTATGAACTGCCTTTACCCCGTGCACTACAGGGTATCGCAACTCATAACAAAGAAATGAAGCTTGTTCGAAAAGACGGAAGCAGCGTTTGGCAATTGGCCAGCGGAGCGCCCATTTTTGATTCTCAAGGGAAGTTGATTGCCGGGCTGCTTGTTATGCAGGATATTACCGAGCGAAAGAAAATGGAAGACGAACTAAGGGAGAACCGGGAAAATCTTTCGACGACATTAAACTCAATCGGAGACGGTGTAATTGCCACTGACAGAAACGGTATTGTTATCAATATCAATCCCGTTGCCCAAAGGCTATGCGGATGGCAATACGGCGAAGCAATCGGGAAAACGCTCAAAGAAGTATTCAGGATTATTGATTCGGAAACTAGAATCAATGTGGACGATCCAGTCGAAAAGGTGCTGAAACATGGAAAAATTATCGGCCTCGCAAACCACACTGCATTAATTTCCCGCGACGGCACCGAATATCAGATCGCCGACAGCGCTGCACCCATTCTGAATAATAAGGGCGAAATTACCGGTGTTGTAATGGTGTTTTCTGATATCACCAAGGAATATGCAATAAGGCAGGAAATGGAAAACACAAACAGCCTGCTGACTGCTGTTATCGAACAGTCGAGCGTACCAATGATTGTGGTTATAACTGATGGATTGGAAGTTAAGTTTATCAACCAGGCTTGCTTAGATTTTATTGGCGAGCCTAATCTGAGTGTGATAGGTAAAAGCCTCAGAGATATAAACTGGAGCTGGGAAAACTGGACAGTTGACGATGTGTTTATTCCTCATTTGGAAACACCTTTGGCCAAAGCATTAAGCGGAATTTCTACTCATAACCAGGAAATTAAAGTAATCGATCAGTTTAATAATGAGAAATTCAGCCTTGCCGATGCATTCCCCATTAGGGACAAAAAGAATAAAATCATTGCTGGTTTTCTTATTTTCCAGGATATCACCAAACGCATCCATGCCGAAAAAGAGTTAATAAATGCCAAACAGAAAGCCGAACAGAGCGACCGCCTGAAATCGGCTTTCCTGGCAAATATGAGCCACGAAATAAGAACCCCTATGAACGGTATTCTTGGTTTCGCCAGCCTGCTGAAAGAGCCCGGCCTTTCCGGAAATGAACAGATTGAGTATATTCAGATAATCGAAAAAAGCGGCGCAAGAATGCTTAATATTATCAACGACATAATTGATATATCAAAAATCGAGGCCGGACTGGTAGAGCTTAACATAAAAAAAACAAATATTTACGAACAGCTGG
>DAINRZ010000305.1:0-5093 GCA_036741575.1 Kapaibacterium sp. (SeqCode) | reverse complement strand
TTGTAATTAGAAAAAAACATGACATCAGTTTAATTGCCAGTAATATCAGTACAAAAGTACTTAACAGCGTCAAAAAAGCAGGAGTTATATTCTGCAGGATAGATGTGCTGCGATTCCTGAGGAAAATTACCGGCAGTGTTCGCTCGGGCAGGACAGGATATTCCTGGGTAATCGATGACACCGGCCTGGCCCTGTATCATCCCGAAAAGGAATTTGTAGGCAGAAATATTTTCGAAGCCCGCCAGGAACGCAAACCATACGTCAATTTTACCCAGATTAACCAGATAATGAAGGAAAGGATGATGAAAGGCGAAGAAGGCATGTCCTCCTACGAAAGCTGGTGGCACAGGGACTTGAAAGGAAAAGTGACGAAACTGATTGCATTCACTCCTATTAAACATCATTCATTGCCCGCAGGCAAGATGTGGTCGATAGCGGTTGTGGCACCCACAAGCGAAGTGGCAGAAGCTGTTGACGACGCATACTTGAGGCATTTCGCCGCCGAAGGGTTCCTTATTCTGGGTATGTTCCTTTTTGCTGCAATGATGCTTATTTACCAGAGAAAAGTTTCTGCATCGCTGAAGGAAAGGGTGACCGAGCAGGAAGAGTATATATCCAGTATTCTGGAAAATTCTATCGATGCAATAGTTTTTACGGACAAAGATAACCTGGTACAGGTATGGAATAAAGGCGCCGAGAAAATGTTCGGATACACTGCCGCCGAAATGAAAGGCAAGGGATTCGAAGCGCTTATCCCCCCCGAAATGGACCAGGAACAGGAATTGAAGCATATCAGCGAAATCGTCATGAGGGACGGGTATATTTCCAATTATATTGCCCCAAGAATTACTAAGAACGGAAGGCGAATAACGGTAAATATTTCAAGGACATTAATAACATCTTCCAAAGGCGAAGCACTGGGTTCTTCTATCGTCGTCAGGGATGAAACAGAAAAAATGGAACTCGAACAAAGAATATATAATACTGAAAAGCTCGCTTCGATTGGCACGCTTGCCGCCGGTATTGCCCACGAAATAAACAATCCGTTGGCTGTGATGCTCGGCTACACAGACCTGCTGCTGGAAAGTTTCGACAAAGACAGCCCCGAATACAAGGACCTGAAGGTTATCGAATCGAACGGGTACAACGCAAAAAGAATTATCGAAAACCTCCTTAGTTTTGCAAGGATTACAGAGGGACTGAGGGACGACATCGATGTGAAACAAAGTGTGGAGACGATTTCTGTAATTATCCGCAATACACTGTTTACAAAGAAAATCACTTTGGAAACAGACGTTCAGGAAGGCCTGCCGCATGTACAGGGCGACGCCAGGGAGTTCGAGCAGGTGTTATTCAACCTGATTAATAATTCCGTTTATGCACTAAAAAAGAACAACGATGGCAGGATTATCATAAAAGCTTACGCTGAAAACAGCATGGTTTCGGTAGCAATTACAGATAACGGCGAAGGGATATCGAATAAAATCAAGCCACGGCTTTTCGATCCTTTTTTCACAACCAAGGCTGCCGGAGAAGGTACCGGACTCGGACTATCCCTGTGCTACGGTATAGTAAACAAATTCGGCGGTAAAATTGAATTCAGCAGCAAAGCTGCCGAGGATTACCCTAATGAGACTACCGGAACTACTTTTATCGTTTCGCTTCCGATAATAAAAAGTCAACTATAGATAAGGAGAAATTATGCACTACAACATACTTGCAATTGACGATGAGCCGGATTTGCTGAGGCTGCTGGAGAGAATTATAAAAGGCAGGACGGACTTCACCATCATGGTATCGGGGACATCACTCGAAGTGCCTCAGATATTGGAAGAAAACGAATTCGATATTATTATCACCGATTTGAAAATGCCCGGTATGGATGGTATGGATATTCTGAAATATATCAAGGACAAGGACAGGCCCGAACAGGTTATCATTATTACTGCTTTCGGCACGCTCGAAACTGCTATGGAGGCACTTGCAAACGGAGTATTCGATTACATAACCAAGCCGTTCAAAAAAGAACAGATTTTTTTTACCATCGACAGAGCCATGAAATACCAGAAAACTATGAAAGAAAACCGCAGGCTTGTGTCTATTTTCGAGTCCAAGCCATACGAAAAAGCCATGGAATTATTCAACCTGGAATATAATGCCAGGCAGAAAAGTTAATTAAAATAATGCTTTGAATTATTAACCCGTTACTCAGGCTTTAGCCTGCCGGATAGCTCTAATATGATTTCCGAGAGGGTTTGCCAGTTGTTGCTTTCTTTGTATTTTTCGATGTTGCCCGAAAACACGGAATATAGCTGCTTATCAAAGTATTCTTCTATCGCAGCGGCAAGCATCCGGGGTTCAGCCCTGTCGATTATCATTCCTGCTTCGTAGGGTTCCACCATCTCCCTGAGGCTGCCTGTGTCGGTTGCTATAACGGGAAGCCCGAAATGGTAGGTTATACCTATAATTCCGCTCTGTGTGGCCGATTTATAAGGCAGCACACATACATCGGACGCCGAAAAATAAACAGGCACTTCGCCGTCGGATATATACCTGACATGCTTTATGATCCTGCTCTCTAATTGGTTTTCAGCTATTATAGCTTCGTATTCACCGAAACTGCCGTAAACTTCGCCGGCAATAACAAGCGCATAGCTGTCATCGAGCATATTCAAAGCCCTCAGCAGTATGTCCAATCCTTTGTATCCCCTGATAAAACCGAAAAACAGCAGTACTTTTTTATCTTCCGGTATCCCAAGGGTTTTGCGGGCTTCGGTTTTGTCCACCCTGGCGCCGAAATGGTCATACAACGGATGGGGGTGGTAGTTAAAACTTGCCCCGGGCTTCAGCTTAAGCAAATCGTTTTTTACAGTATTGCTCATTACGATGAATCCGTCGTTGGCTTCGAGGAAGCGTTTAGTAAAGAAAATATCTCCCGGCCTTTTCTCGTGGGGAATAACGTTATCCAGGATTGTTATATTTATTGTTCCTGCCTGCCTGAGCTTTTTTGCAACCGAATTCAGCGAAGGCCCGAAAAAAGGCATCCAGAATTTCATAACCAGCAAATCAGGCCCAAATTCAATAATCTTACGGGCAGCCTTGCCCCAGTTAAAGGGCTTAATAGAATCGAGCACGGCAATAGAATCTACTTTGTCGGTGATATCGCCCTTTTCGACAAATTGGCTATTTCCGGGGAAAAGTATATCCGGGTACTGGCGGGTAAATGTAAAAGCCCTTGTTTCGTGGCCGGCGGCAAACTGCCTGTACAATGCCGCATTAAACTGGGCAATCCCCCCCCTGAACGGGTAAAACGTGGATAAATAAGCTATTTTCATTAATTTTCTGCTACAAACAACAATACAATAACAAAATTTAAAAAAATCAACAATTTAAACGTAAAGAAAATTAAAATTATTGACGATTGAACACTGAGTTTTAAAATTAACTAATTTTGGGTAATTATTTATTGAAATTAAACGGATACTATGAAAACAAGAACTAAAGTAATCTTAGGGGCAATTTTGGCAATAGCGCTTGCAGGGGCAGGAATTGCCTACCATATAATAAGCAACCTGAAGGAAGCAAAATCCTCGCTTGCGCCGGCACTGATGAAAAAAGAAATGCTTGAGCTGGAAAACATCGATACTTCACAAATAAAAATAAATATCGACAGCATCCCCAAGCTGAAGAATATGCCCAAAGACAGCGTAAAAATGCTCGTCAAAGACGGGCAGGTTATGAAGCTGAAAGACGGAGCCGTGCTTGCCAAAAAAGACAGCCTGATAGTGGCTGTCACCCACGATACAGTCAAAATAATCAAAGATACTGCTGCTATAGAGCTTGCCGACGGCGCAAAGATTAAAGTGAATAAGGGCAAAGTTAAGGTTTTGCCCGATACAACTAAAAAGCAAAAAATAAAGAGCACGAAGATAGTACTGAAAGATACTGCAGTGGTGCTGACTAACACAAAAAAAGCAAAAGAGTATAAAGCCAAAGTTATCAAGGAATACAAAGACAGCGTTATCAACGTTTACAAAGAAAAACAGATGGTTGCACGGCTCGATTCCGTTAACAAAGCCAACGAGAAAAGGGCAAAAATGCTGAAAGGGCAGAAAATTACTATCGTTATTACAGGTGTGGATTCGCGCCTGGGCGTTGCATCGAAGCATGCCGATGCCAACCATGTGCTGAATATATGGCTCGATGAAGGCAAGATAGAGATTATCTCCGTACCACGAGGTACCACCGCCGATGCAGGGCTGGAGGATTCAATACAGAACTACTTAGCAAATGTCCGTTCTAATAAAGGGCGGAATTCTTACCTGAAGGAACTTTCCAGGATAACCGGTGTAAGGCCTCTCAAGTACTATATCGAATTCGGGTTTTCGCAGGCGATAGGCCTTCTGGAGCTTTTGGGCTACGAGGGCGACGCCGTGCAAAAGCTTCGTATGCTGCGCAGCCGCAAGGCTTTCGGTTCGGGCGACCACCAGCGCTCCTTCAACCAGGGCCAGTTCATCAGGGCAATCCTGCTGAATGCATTTCCAAAGATCGACGACCTGACAGCAGATTTTATGCTCAGGGCAGGTATGCTGCTCGTGGAAACAAACCTGGATGTAGCCACCCTGAAAGACATTCGCGAAAAACTGCTTGCCAGGGGTTTCCCGCGCAGCCCCGACGATGTGCTGCTCCACACAAAGCCGCGCTACGGCCATAAATACTTAGCCTACGACTTTACCGACGACAACTCCAGCAGCGAATTCTACGGAGTAGTATCGAAAACCGCACAGAAACTGGGCCTTAAAGAGAATCCGCATGCCCCTGAGGAAACGACTAATATAGCTCTCGGCAAGCTCGAAAAGATTATGGCTAAAGTGAGCAAGGATACCCTGAACAATCCCGAAGGCGTCGTCAAAGCGCTCAAGGTGCCGTTCGAGCAAAGGGCATGGTTCCAGCTAATAGACAGAGAGACCCGCCGCCGTTACCGCAACGATATCTGCCGCCTGCTGGCCAATGCCTACCAGCGCATCGGCAAATCCGCAGACGCCGCCAATGTGAACAAAGTCCTGGACGAAGAAATTAAGCTTTTCGATAAT
>DAINRZ010000304.1:0-5110 GCA_036741575.1 Kapaibacterium sp. (SeqCode) | reverse complement strand
TGATTGGTCGGCCGTATATACATTCAGTACAAAACTTGATGCTCCGGTACTTACTTCGCCTGTCAACAATGCAACCAAGGTTTCGACATTCCCTGTATTCAGGTGGAATAAAGTGACCGGCGCAACATCATATATTCTCGACATCTCCGTTTCTACCGACTTCAGCCAGCAGAACCTGGTTCAGACCGTCAATGTCAAAAATAATTCAGGTTCAGTCCTTAAAGGCCTTGCAGAAAACGCAAGTTATTACTGGCGTGTCAGGGCATTGAATGAAAGAGGCGAAAGCCCATTCTCGGCAACATGGAAATTCACTACAGGTAAAGCAGCCCCGGCTACTCCTGTTCTCGAATCTCCTGCTAATAATTCAGAGTTCCTTCCCACTACTGTGACCCTAAAATGGAAAGCCACCCTGAATGCTTTAAGTTATAACCTCGAAGTTTCCGATAACGAGAATTTCGTCAATCCGATTTATGATGAAACCGGTATTAACCAACTTTCGTTCGAGGTTACCAACCTGAAAAACCTGACAAGGTATTATTGGAGGGTACAGGCAGTCGGAGAAACAGGCAGTTCGGCATGGACAAACCCATGGAACTTCCAGACTATTACAAAGGTTCCCCAGTCCAAGCCTAACCTGGTTTCGCCCAAAGACGGCCTCGAAGGTATTCCTACCGTTGTTAAACTGGTTTGGGACCCCGTTCTTTCGGCAACCAGCTATGAATTACAGGTGGCAACAAACTCATCGTTTAGCACTGGAACGATTGTGTTTTCCGATGATGCCGTTGGCGCTGCCTTCAAGTATGTAACAAACCTTGAAACAGGCAAGACATATTACTGGCGTGTTCGCGGCAAGAACATAGCAGGCCCGGGCCCCTGGTCGGATATCTGGAGTTTCACTACTACAGTTGTATCCGTCAAGGATGAAATGGAACTGAAGTACGACATTACAGCTACTCCTAATCCATTTGCCGAAAATGCCGTACTGTCATTCAACCTGCCAAATGAAGAACAGGTTACAGTTAAAGTCTATAATATGATAGGAAGGCATGTTGCCACCCTGATAAACGGAGAAGTACTGCAAAGCGGCTATAATTCCGTTAACTGGCAACCCGGCAATCTTGAAGAAGGCACATATATATTTAACATTACTATTGGCGGGAATACTTTTATTAAGAGGATAATCCTCAATAGGTAATTTAAATCTGATTACAAACAAAGGGGGATTTCTTTAGTTAAGATATCCCCCTTTTTTATATCGAAAAACTCTTATTCACGCGCCTTACACTTCAGATTGCTGACTTTACAATAAATATATTTATTTTTAGTTAATACTAAGAAAGTTTATCACTATTTTTTAAAATATAAGGAGCAATTATGAATCGCAATGTAATTATGAAAGCAATGATGCTTGTTTTGGCTTTGGTTTTGGCAACCGGCGCCACACAAGCGGCAGGCAAAACACAGACAAAAGAATGCCAGATAAAGACATCGGCTCACTGCGGCAGTTGCAAAACTACTATCGAAAACGGGCTGAACAAAGTTGATGGAGTGAAATCCTCAACACTAAACCTCGAAGACAAAGTAGTTACTGTAAAATACGACCCTGCTAAAACAGACCCTGACAAGCTGAAATCCGAAGTCGCTTCGTTGGGCTACACAGCCGATGTCGTTAAAGCAAAAGAAGGCTGCTGCCCGGGAGATAAAGCAAAAAGCACCAAAAGCTGCAAAGACAAGGGTTGCTCCAGTACCTGCGGCGGAAACAAAACTCTGAAAACAATCAATAAATAATATAGATTAGTCTAATCGTAGAAAAGCAGGCCTCAAAGCCTGCTTTTTTGCATTATATCCCCCCCAGGCCAATTTGAATTTTAATCCAGGGAATTATTTCGTCGAGCGCTTCGCTTAAATCCGTATTTGCTTCGAATCCCAGTACCTTTTTAGCTTTCGATACATCGGGCACCCGTTTCTGAACATCATAAGGGAAAGGTTCATCAGAAATATAACTGAACGGTTTGCCGGGATTTATTTTCTCCCAGATTAGCTCGGCCAGTTCAAGTACAGTAGTAGATTTATCTGTCGAAATATTAAAATCTTCATTAATCGCTGCGGGGCTTTCAATGGCAAGCCTCGTGCCGCGCGCCAGGTCGCCCCCGTAAGTATAATGCCTTATCTGGTTACCGTTGCCCAGAATATGCAGCGGGTCCTGGCCTTTTAGGATTTTCTGCACCAAATCGGGCACAACATGGCTCATTGCCAGCAAAACATTTCCCGACATCACCTGCCTGTCCGCAAGTGCGCGTTTCTCGCCCGTGCCAATGCAATTAAACGGCCTGACTATAGTAAACGGGAGCCCGTATTGCTCGCGGGCGCCTCTGGCATAGTACTCCGTTGCAAGTTTCTGGAATCCGTATGTAGATTTTGGCGGCGGACATTGCATCTGGTTGCCTTCGGGCGTCGGATAAACATTCGTACTCTCGAATACCATCGATGATGACATAACAGTAATTTTTTTCAGTTTTTTGCTTTTGTATGCCCAAATAGCTGCATCAAATGATGCTGCCGTAATCCTGTCGTTTTCAGCCAGCAGGTCGTATGCCAGTTCGTGGAAATAAGAAATCCCGCCAATCATGGCGGCGCCGGCAACGAAATGCTCGCAATCGGCCAGCAGTTCTTTCATTAATTTCACATTTTTGGCATCGCCTTCGATAAAGATATAATTTGGATGGTTATCGTAGCTTTTTTGAACAAAACCGTATTTAGACAGGTTATCCAGCCCGATAACCGACCAGCCGTTATTTAATAGTTCCTCAATCAGGTATCCGGCGATAAAGCCTTTTGCCCCTGTTACCAATACTTTCATAATTTACCTCGAAATTACTGTTTCAACAAAATCCCAGATATCGATTACGGGCTTATTCATGTAATCCATTTGTTTGTATTTCTTGTGGGGCGCCCCGATGATAATAATATCAGCTTTTTCAATGCATTGCTCTGCCGGCAGAAAATCAGAGGCTTCGATATATTCGTCGCTGCAAATAACACTCTTTGCTTCAATTTCAAGCAATTTACGCAATTTAAACGAAAGAGACTCCCTGGGATCGTCGCTGTCTGCCTTGAATGCCATACCCAAAACGGCAGCCGTCATAATCGATAAATCATAATCTTTCTTAATCATTCCAATAATGAAATTAGGCATCCCTTCATTAACCAGCATTGCAGAATGGCCAAGGAAAAACTTATTATTAGCAAAAGCCGAGATTTGCATGGTATCCTTAAACAGGCAAGGCCCTGCCGCAAAACCCGGCTTTGGGAAATTCCTGTTGCGCGGGTAGTTATACGTCATGGCATTATATACCTCGTAAAAGTCGGCCCCGTATTCCTCGGCTATCATATAGAACTGGTTTGCAGTAGCAAATTGGATATACCGCCAGGAATTAGAGAATAATTTAGCAAGCTCGGCTTCAAGCGGATTAGTAATTATTACATCATTAGTCAATAAATTGAAAAGCCCGGCAGCCGATTTGACAGCACCCGGATCGAAGCCGGATACTATCTGGGGCAGAGTATATAATTCTGTCATCGCCTTTCCTTCGGCAATCCTTTCGGGGCAGAAACAAACATTGATTCCCGGATAGGCTTCTTTAAGATATGTATTAATTTTCTTCGTAGT
This sequence comes from Kapaibacterium sp. (SeqCode), assembly GCA_036741575.1. Lineage (GTDB taxonomy): Bacteria > Bacteroidota > Ignavibacteria > Kapaibacteriales > UBA2268 > DAINRZ01. Next base: position 1,440 of record DAINRZ010000304.1, on the reverse strand, counting down.
GCCGGGATATAGGGTGCTCCTGAGTATTACCACCTGTTCATTGTGCATATAGGGCATTATTCTGTCGAAAAACTTGCGCATTACCCTGAAATTCGGGTTCAGGTGCTCATCCACCGGAGTACCGATAATAACAGTTAATATTCTGGAATCCTTTATGCAATCAGGCTCGGTAGTTGTATGCAGCCTGTTGCCGATTACCGAAGCCAGCTTTTCGTCGGCTCCTTCATCCCTGAACGGCATTTTGCCATCATTTATCAATTCGAGAGCATCTCTGTTGATATCGTATATCACGACGTCGAGGCCCTTATCTGCCAACGCTATTGATAACGGCAGGCCCACATGGCCGGCTCCACCTGCAACACATACATCGTAGCGGAAATTCTTCACAATCTCCTCCCTGGCACAGGCCTGCTTTTCAGATACACAGCCCCATAAGCGCTGTCGACTATTGCAGGCAAACTGTCCAGCCCGAAATAATCAACCCTTTGTTTGATAAAGTCCCTGTTTAGCATATAATCCTTTTTAACAATCATAGCTTTTATTCTATTTCGGTTTTCCCGATTAATTATTTTTAATGATTCTGCTTTTTCAGGAGAAAAATCATTTCTGTCCATAATTGCCCTTCTTTGCGCATAATAAGGTATAAGCGAATTCCAGTCATGGCCGTATATCAGCAGAATATCATTTTTTTCGGTAATGGATTTTACTTTGCCGGCAAATTCTGAAATACTCGTATTGTTCTTTCCCTGCACGGGAAGATAAACGATTGTATAAAAACCAATGAAAACGGCAAATACGGCAAAATACAGCGTCCCTCCGGCACCGGCTTTCGATTTTTCTTTGTTTTCCATCAATGGCAGAATTAACAGGTAAACAGTGATGATTAGAAAGATTAAATTTACATAGTAATAGTAATCATGTACAAGATAAAGATTTGTAAAAACCACCGGGCCGGCAGCAAAAGAAGCATAAGAAGCAAATATCAGTTTCCTGAATGGATTTTTCTTTGTTATCATTATAATGATAACAAGTACCAGCAATGCTGCTGCCGCTATAAGCGCTTTTGTACCCCAGTCGCCGAAGTTCCATTCAAAAAATGTGTCCCTCGAAAACACGAGCGAAGCCAGAGGGTTCAGGTTGCGAACACTTTCGGCATGAACGCTCCACGAGTAACCGGTCAAAAAAGGTATTACAAATAGTGCTGCGATCTTATATATTATCGTTGGATTAAGGACGGGTTTCCCGTCTTTCATTACATTCGAGAAGGCTGCAATTAGCACAGGAACAGAAAAAACTACCCAGGTTGTAACCTTTGCAAGGCTGCATAGCGCTCCAGCAACGGCTGCTAAAGCAAGCAGCCAGTGTAAACCGCTGCGATTGTATTTTAGGCTGAGCCAAAGGCAGGTTATTCCAAAGAAGAAAGCAGCCGATTCAATCATA
>DAINRZ010000303.1:0-5118 GCA_036741575.1 Kapaibacterium sp. (SeqCode) | reverse complement strand
CCGGCCTTGCAGTAATCAGGTTTGCTTTCCAAAGGAAAAAGGAAAAATTTATACCTGTTGTGCTAAGTTCAATGATAATAAGGTATGTAATCGTTACTGTTGCTGTGTGGTTTTGCCTTAAAATATTGGAAATGCACCAGTTAGGCTTCTCGCTGACTTTTCTTGTTACGACATTCATTCTGATAATACTTGAAATTTTGTACTTAAATAATCGCTCAAATTTTTTAAATTTGCAAAATCATTTGCATAATTAAGGTTTTATATGGCTAATTTTGAAATTGAACAAAATAATAAGGATAATTCTTTGGGTAATTCAAACGATTTAGTATTAGCATATAACAGCGAAGAAGGCGGCCATCAGCCTGAAGCAGGGGGGCACTCAGCAGGCCACGGCGCTGCACCCGACAGCGACAATCCGTCGAGTGTATTTCCCCAATTGCTGGGCGGCCTGGGCGACCACCACACTCTAACCCTTTTCGATAAACAAATAACCGAACTGCCCGTAATAATTTACGACAGCAAAGAAGGCTTGCACGCTTACGGCTCCACAAAAGCCATGACCGAAGCAGGCGTCTTTACCGTCGATCACAAGACCCACGGATTTGTCAGGGCAAGCGACCACCAGCCGGTATCACTCGACGCATCGATAACGAACTTTGTAATGTTCCAGTGGCTGGCAATGTTCCTGTTGCTTTTGATATTCGGTTTGGCCGGCAGGAAATACAAACAGAATCCCAAGAAAGCGCCTTCCGGGCTTCAAAACCTTATCGAAGTGTTAGTAGTTTTTATTCGCGATGAAGTAGTAAGGCCCAATGCCGGATCTGTCAAAGTAGCCGACAGGCTTTTGCCTTATTTTATTACGCTTTTCTTTTTCATCCTGTTCCTAAATCTTTTTGGATTGATACCCGGCGGCCATACCGCAACAGGTGCAATATCGGTAACAGCGGCCCTGGCGCTTACAGCCTTCTTTGTGATTAATATTACAGCTATCCGCGAAGCCGGATTCGGCTCGTGGCTGAAGCACCTGCTTGGCGGGGCGCCCATATGGCTTGCTCCCATAATGATCCCGATAGAAATAATTTCTATGTTTACAAAGCCATTTGCCCTTACCATCCGTCTTTTTGCGAATATGACGGCAGGCCACGTTGTTTTACTTTCGCTGGTAGGTTTGATTTTCTATTTCGCTAAAATGGGCCTTGGAACAGGGGTGGTGCTAGGTGGAATTGCACCCATCAGCATCGGTTTTTCGGTATTTATGTATTTCCTGGAATTGCTTGTAGCTTTCCTCCAGGCATATATTTTCACTATATTGACGGCTGTGTTCACTGGCCTTGCCGTAGGGCACGGACACGACGAACACGCTCACGGGCATTAAAAAATTGTATATAGATATTTTAAGTAGTTGCTTTTAGTTTAATTTTTGGAGGTACTTAATGGATTTAGCATATTTAGCAGCAGGCCTTGGCGCAGGTTTCACAGTAATAGGCGCCGGTATCGGTATTGGCTGGCTTGCATCTTCGGCTCTCGATGCAAGCGCCCGTCAGCCCGAAGCAGCAGGCGATATTCGTACTACTATGATTATTGCAGCAGCTCTCATCGAAGGTGTTGCGCTGTTTTCCTGCGTTATAGCTATGCTTCTTGCAATTAAAGCTTAGTTTTATCTGATTTTCGCACGAAGCCTGCCGGCAGATTTGCCGTTTGCCGGCAAGCTTCATGATTAATGAAACAATATTTAAACATAAATTCCTAAGAGGGATGAAAAATGGATAGTATTCTTAGTGTTAGCCCAGGCTTGATTATATGGACGCTGGTTAATTTTTTCATTTTCTTTTTCCTGCTGTTCAAGCTTGGTTTCAAGCAGATTGCAAAAGGCTTAAAGACACGCGAAGACTCAATACGCGAATCAATCGAAGGCGCTGAACGGGCCAATATCGAAGCTAAAAAAATATTGGAAGAAAGCCAGGCCAGGCTTGCTAATGCCCAGCAGGAAATGACTGAAATTATTTCCAAAGGCAGGAACCAGGCCGAGGAAATTGTGCGCAAAGCCACCGATGAAGCCGAGAAAGTGAAGCAGGCAAAGGTCGAAGAAGCCAAAAAAGAGATTGAGCGAAGCAAAGATAATGCTATTAAAGAATTGCGCAAAGAAGTTGCCGACCTGGTTATCGATGCAACCGAAAAAATTATCGGCGATAATTTGGACAAAGAAAAGAATTATAAGTTAATTGAAGGCTATATCGGGAAAATTCCCAACAATTAATACCGGATAGAAAATGTTTGAACAAAGAGTATCTTCGAGATATGCAAAAGCTATGCTGCAGACTGCAGTGAAAGAAGGGGTTGCCGACACGCTCTACAAGGACTTTAAATTTGTGGACTCATTGCTCGATATGTCCGACGAACTGAAGAGCCTTACTCAAAGCCCCGTCATCCGCAACTGGATGAAAAAGAATATTTACAAAGAACTGTTCGAAGGCAGGGTGAGCGCCCTGGCATTCCAGTTTATCATGATGCTGACGGTTAAAAACAGGGACGGCCTGATACCAAGCATTGTAAACCAGTATGTTGTACAGTACAATAAAATGAACAACCTGCTTCCCGTCGAGGTTTTTACAACCGAAGAACTCGACGCCGGATTGAAGGCGAAAATTGAATTGCAGCTGACAAACTGGTCGAAGAAAAAGATTTTGCCTGAATATAAAATTGACCCTTCCATAAAAGGAGGTATTTTGATTAAAGTGGACGACTGGGTATATGACGGTTCCGTCAGGCACCAGCTCGAAATGTTGCACGAAAGGTTAATTTCGGGAGATGCCTCCTGATAATTATATCAGAAAATGAAAACAATTATTATTTAGTTATTATTGGGATAAAATTATGGTAGATGTTCGTCCGGATGAAATATCAGCGATATTGCGCCGCCAGTTATCCGGCTTCGAAAAAGAAGCAGATATTTATGAGGTAGGAACCGTCCTTCAGGTGGGCGACGGTGTTGCCCGTATATATGGATTGACAAAAGTTATGGCTTCCGAGCTTGTCGAATTCCCCAACAATGTTTTCGGTATGGTGCTCAACCTGGAAGAAGACAACGTTGGCGTTATGCTTTTTGGCGACGACAGCCTCGTCAAAGAAGGCGATACGGTACGCAGGACAGGCAAAATTGCCTCGGTGCCCGTAGGCGAGGAATTGCTCGGCAGGGTTGTCAACCCTCTTGGTATTCCTATCGACGGCCTTGGCCCCGTCAATACAAAAGAAATTCTTCCAATTGAAAGAAAAGCGCCAGGCGTTATATTCCGCCAGCCGGTGAAAGAGCCGCTCCAAACGGGCTTCAAGGTGCTGGATGCCCTTATACCTATCGGCAGGGGCCAAAGGGAATTAATAATCGGCGACCGCCAGACAGGCAAGACCGCCATCGCGCTCGATACTATCATCAACCAGAAATTTACCCACAGCCCCGAAGCAAAGGAATCCGGTATTGCCCCCGTTTATTGCATCTATGTGGCAATCGGCCAGAAGGCCTCGACTATTGCCAACGTAAAGTCTATTCTCGAGCAATACGGGGCGATGGAATACACTATTATTGTTACGGCTAATGCTTCCGATCCTGCTCCGATGCAGTTTATTGCGCCTTATAGCGGCTGCTCGATGGGCGAGTATTTCAGGGATAACGGAAAACATGCTGTTGTGATATACGACGACCTTTCGAAACAGGCTGCTGCCTACAGGCAGGTATCGCTGCTGCTGCGCAGGCCTCCCGGCCGCGAAGCCTACCCCGGCGATATATTTTATCTGCACAGCAGGCTGCTGGAACGCGCTGCTAAGATGTCCAACGAATTGGGCGGAGGCTCGCTGACTGCTCTTCCTGTTATCGAAACTCAGGCAGGCGACGTGGCGGCTTATATTCCTACTAATGTTATTTCGATTACAGACGGCCAGATATTCCTGGAGCCGAACCTGTTCAACTCCGGTATCAGGCCTGCTATGAACGTCGGTATTTCGGTATCGCGTGTGGGTGGAAATGCCCAGATTAAAGCCATGAACAAAATTGCCGGCCCATTGAAGCTCGACCTTGCACAGTTCAGGGCGCTCGAAGCTTTCGCAAAATTCGGATCGGACCTGGACAAAGCAACACAGCAGCAGTTGCGCAGGGGCTCGCGCCTGACGGAAATAATGAAGCAAAAACAGTTTGTGCCCATGGCGGTAGAAAAGCAGGTGGCCCTTATTTGGACTGCCACAAACGGCTATCTGGACGAGCTGCCGCTCGAATCGCTCGAAAGGTTCGAGAAGGAATACCTGGAATTGCTCGAAATCCAGTATGCCGATACATTGAAACAGATTATCAAAGGAAAAGTTATTACAGACGAGATTGTTGCCGGCCTGAAAAAAGCCGCCGATACCTTCGTCGAAAATTTTAAGAAAACGCTGAAATAAAATGATTGTATTAACAGGCGGGGCAGGGTTCATCGGCTCATGCTTCCTCAGGAAACTGAACGAAAACGATATCAGGGATATCATCGTTGTTGACCACCTTGGAAGGGCGGACAAATGGAAGAACCTTGCCGGTAAAAGATTCCTGAAGTTTTTCAGTGTGGAAGAATTTATCGGCAAAGTGCAGGCCGACAGCCTGCAGTCGAGGATCGACACCATTGTCCACCTGGGCGCCTGCACTATCACAACCGAGAAAGACGCCGATTATGTAATTGAGAACAACCTGAATTACAGTATCGAGCTGGCTGAATATGCTTTAAAAAAGAACATCAGGTTTATATATGCCAGCAGTGCAGCCACCTATGGCTCGGGCGAGCACGGTTATTCCGATACCGTTTTCGAGAAGCTCAGGCCGATGAATGTTTACGGCTTATCCAAGCACCTGTTCGATTTATGGGTATTGGACAGAAACCTCGATAAAAAGTTTACCGGGCTGAAGTATTTCAATGTTTTCGGCCCCAACGAATACCATAAGGGCGGCATGGCTTCTATGGTTTACAAGGCTTATAACCAAATCATTGCCACCGGAAAGGTCAGGCTTTTTAAATCGAACACTGATAAATATGCCGACGGCGGCCAGATGCGCGATTTTGTTTATGTCAAGGATATTATCGGTATTATGTACAAAATGCT
>DAINRZ010000302.1:0-5124 GCA_036741575.1 Kapaibacterium sp. (SeqCode) | reverse complement strand
CAATTAAAAATTTTATTCCACAGTTTTCAGACATCACAAATGAAAAATTGCTTTTTATTAAATTAGAATATTTAAATTACGAAATAGTTAAAAATACCGAACTGCGTTAATATAAATTAATCTTATATTAATGGACAAATCAGCGAAACCGTAGCTTATTTATCAGATTATATAGGGTAGTTTGACAAAAACCTTAGTGTATTCTCCGGGAACGCTTTCAATAAGAAATTCACCCCTGTATATGTCGATGATTTTCCTGACGATGGATAAGCCCAGGCCCATGCCCTGCTGTTCGTAAACAGGCCTGTCGAACTGCATAAATGCTTCGATCAACTCAATTTGCTCGGGTTTAAAGCCCAATCCTTTGTCGTAGAAGCATATAACATAAAGATTCCCTGAGAAATATGAGCTAACAACTATTTCGCTGCCTTTTTCGGAATACTTCAGAGAATTGCTTATCAGTTCGCTGATAATCTTAATGAAATATTCCTCGCCGACTGCAATATTGACATTCAGCAGGTTAATAGTGATATCTTCGAGCCTGCCGGCAGCTTCGGCTTTGTAATTAACATATTCATAAATAACATTTTCTGCATATTCGGTATATTGGGACTGCATATTGGCAATTTCTTCGAGGTTCTCGGATTTCACCGATAGGTTTGCCAGGTAAATGTAGTTCTCAAATCCTTCTTTCAGCCTTGCCGCCGAAGATTTTATATCGCTGATCATATCGTATATATCTTCGTCGAGGTTCTCGTACATGCTCTTGAAATAGCTTTCCAGGAAATGAACCGAACCGATAATCTGGTTTATCGGAGTCCTGAATTCGTGTGGTATTGACATGCTAAGATTAGAAATCAGCTTTTCAATTTTATCGCCCAATTTATTCTTGCTTATAGTCAATTCCATTGTTTTCATTGCTACAAGCTGATCGACTATATCCTGGTTCTTTTTAACCGATTCCCTTATCTTAATATTCTCTATCCTGCCGGCGAAAAATCCGGCAAATACTTTCAGGGCGTTAAAAAACGAAAGGTCCATTAAATTGGCATCGAATCTGCTGACAATAAGAATAAATCCTATGATTCCCTGCGAATTAACGAGAGGAAGCACATATCTTGTCGTTTCATTTGCAGCGTCATTCCTGAAAGCCAAAAGCCCCGAGCTTAGAGACTGGCTTATTGTCCCATCGGCAATCAGTTCGTCGTAAACATTTGCCAAATCTATGTTTTTATTTTCGATTACTTTGGAAATCCTGCAGCTGAATTCAAATAATTCTGCATCATACAAGTACAGAGAAACAGCTGTACACTGAGGGAAATACTCGGCGACAGCCATCCCTTCATCCAGCAACTGTTTGATCGACTTACCAGCATAACTTGCTTCGCTGAATTTCGCAAACGCATTAAAGAATTCGAATTCACCGAATAAAGAGTCATTCTTTGCACTATTTGAATCGCTGCTTCTCACGATTTTTTCAATTGTAATATTGTTGTTGACTGATTATACAAATCCATTATCGGATGATATAAGTTTCTCAATGCTCCGGGGTTGAAATGCAGGCTGTTCCAAATAGGAAAATTCGGCATTTCCACAGGCCTGTTCTTATGGTAATCGAGTTTCATAATATGCGAAATAATATTTGCCAGGTGGACACATGAAACCAGGGTATCCATCCTCCCGTCAATCGAGCCGTTGGACTGGTGCTTGATAACATTTTTCAAATCGGCAGGCAATTTCCATTTCGATCCAATCATCTCTCCAATAGAATAATGAGTGTAGCCGAAAACTTCCCTTTCGTACAATGTAACAGGTTGATTGTTTTCAAACGCTTTTATAAAAACCTTATTATAGTCTTCCCCATAGTTCTTTATATAAAACAAGATACCTATATCGTGTATAATTCCGCTAATAAAAAAGTCCTCGGTATTCCTGAATTTCAGGTTGACGGCCAGCAACTTCGATATTATTGCAACAGCAATGGAATGCTTCCACAAATCAACAACATTGAATGAATCGAAAGAATCCGTATCGGAAAACATATCCATCACCGACAGAGTGAGCACAATGTTTTTTACTTCATTGAAACCAAGAAAAAAAATAGCGTCGGTTACATTGTTGACAGTTTTCTGTATTCCGAATAACGGCGAGTTAACAACTTTAAGTATCTTGGCCGTAGAAGCCTGGTCTTTAATAATGATATCGGCAACATCCTGAACGGTCGTGCGTGGATTGGATATAGCTTCTACCATTCGGGTATAAATTGTGGGCAATGTGGGAAAATCTTCAACTTTAGACCAAATCTCTTCTTTACTCAACATTTGTATTCCCTCTGATAATACAATATGCTTCTGCCAGCACGCCCAGTTCAATTAGATCTTCTTCGAGAACATTCCTTGGCTCCCAGAATAGCCTGCCGGATAATTGTTCCCTCGATAATTTAAGAACCTCCTCATTTATTGAATCATCGCTGTCCGAATCGTCGGATTGTATATATACTGCCTGAATATCCAACATTCTAAGCATATCAATATGCCTGGCTTTTAATTCTATACCGGCAGGCAGCAGAGTTTGGCTGAAATTATTAATGATGGGCTCGGCTGTCACCATACCCTCTTCCAGTTCCGAAATCGCCTTTATCAATGCCATGATACTAATCTTACCTAACTATTATAATCAGATTCAATATTTTATTTTCGGTAAATTAAAAATAATTCTTTAGTTATTAATAACTAATATTATGTTTGATATACAATTTATTTTTGAATACCAATACTATGGTGCAATAATTTTTCGTGTAGCGGCTTTCTCTGCCTGTCATATAATCTTGCTTTTTTTTACTATTTTCAAAGTATTATGCAGCATTTCCCTTACATTTTCGGTGTACGGGTCATCGTGCCCGGAATATATAACATCTATTTCGAGTGCGGCAATCCTTTCGAGCGCTTCCACATAATCCATTGAATATGAACCCCCGGCAACTTTGATGTTTAACGGTGTATCGCCGCTGAACAGCACTTTCTCATCAGGGCAGTAAATGCATATAGAATCGTGAGAATGCCCCGGAGTATGCAGTATCTCGGCCCTCGTATCGCCAATTCTCAGTTCAAGGCCGTCGGAAGCAAGTATCGTTGTAAAAGGCAGGTTGGAAAAGGAAATAATTTCTGGCCTGTATCTTTCCAGGAGATATTTCACACCACCGGCATGGTCGAAATGTTCATGAGTAAGTATAACCTGCTCTACCCTCGACTTACCAACTCCGGTCGAAAGCTCTTCAATTTCATTTATAATGAATCCGTCTGTGCCGCTGTCCACAAGTGTATTAATATCCTGGATGGCGTTCCAGTTGCCTCTTATAAAATAAGCATTGCAGGAATATACCGAGGGGTTCCGCTTCAACACATTAATCCGCATGGTCAGCCAATTTTTTGATAAACATGAGCATCGGTTGCCAGCGACTTAAACAGATGGCTGCATTCATCCGGCAGGTTTTGTGTTTGCTCGGTGGTCAGCAATCCACCGGGCGACAAAACCGAATGGAACATTTTTATCACTTCTATGCGCTGTTCGGGCTGAAAATGCAAAAGGACATTCTTGCAAATCACTAAATTATATTCTCGGCCGAAGGGCTGCAAAGTCAAAAGGTCGTGTTTCCTGAATGTTACCCTGTTCCTTATCTTATCTATTACCCTGTAGTAGCCCTGCCGTTCCGAATTGACGAAATACTTACCCAGAATACCTTCGGGCAGCCTTTTCAGGTCTCCCTCGGGGTAATACCCTTCGGTCAAAATCTTGCCGAAATTCTCGGATTCATCTATATCCGATGCTTCGATAACAACATTATTGAAAGCTTGTTGGTTCATCCTTTCGGACAAAATAATAGTAAAAGTATAAGTTTCCGGGCCCATGGCGCATCCTGCGTTCCAGACCTTCACCCTGCCCAGGCCGCTTACTTCGGGCAGCAGGAAATCGACAGCCCTTTCGAGAGTATGGCTGTCCCTGAAAAAAAATGTAAATGCCATAAAAAATATCTGCCTTTAATGTTTAAAATGCCTGACTCCGGTAAACACCATTGTCATATTATAATTATCGGCAGCTTTTATAACTTCTTCATCCCTGACGGAACCACCGGGCTGTATAATAGCTGTAGCTCCTGCTTCGGCAGCTTGCTCGGGCCCGTCGGCAAACGGGAAAAATGCATCGGATGCCACAGCCGATCCTTTCAGGCTTAGGTTCATCATTCTTGCTTTCTCTACTGCTATCCTGGCAGAATCCACCCTCGACATCTGCCCGGCGCCAACGCCAAGTGTCCTGTCGGCAGCCGAATATACAATACCATTTGATTTGACATGCTTCACAATCTTCCAGCCAAACAACATCGCCTTTAGCTCGCCGGCAGTAGGCTGGCGTTTTGTTACTACTTTGTATCCTTCTCCGGAAAGTAAAATATCATTTGTCGATTGCATAAGGAATCCGCCGGTAACGGACTTAAGCTCGGTGCCCAGCGAATCTTTCAGTTTATTATAATCGGCTCGTATTAGCCTGCGGTTCTTTTTCTTCATCAGGAGTTCAAGCGCATCCTCGTCAAACTCGGGCGCTATAATCAATTCGGTAAAAATCTCGTTCATAGTTTCGGCATCGGCAAGCTTTAACGGCCTGTTTACTACTATTATTCCACCAAATGGCGAAACAGTATCCGTAGCAAATGCTTTGTTATAAGCCTCCGAAAGTGAATCGGCTACCCCAACGCCCGACGGATTGGTATGCTTGATGATTGCCACGGCAGGTTCGTCGAATTCAATAATAAGCCTTGCGGCAGAGTCGATATCAAGAATATTGTTGTAAGATAGCTCTTTGCCGTGCAACTGATTGAATATTCTTGTGAAATTTCCGTACAAAGCGGCGGATTGGTGCGGATTTTCTCCATAGCGCAGAGATTGTGCCGCTTTCAATGGTATCGAAAAAGATTCGGGCTTTGTGCCTGTGTATTTCGAAAAGTAACCTGCTATCAGGCTGTCGTAATACCCAGTGTGGCAAAACACCTCGGCAGCAAGCTCTGTGCGCAGGCCTATGGTAAGCGTACAGCCGTTATTACGCAATTCATCGGCTATCCTGGCATATTTT
>DAINRZ010000301.1:0-5138 GCA_036741575.1 Kapaibacterium sp. (SeqCode) | reverse complement strand
TTAGAAACGGCATCTTCTTTTACTTTAAATTTCAATATGGCGATAACCTGGTCATTATCCTGTGCTGCCACTGCCAAAGCTTTTAAAACGGTAGTCATTCCTTCAACTGTCTGGCCCGGAATTAAACCGACAGGCTGAAGCAAATTGCCGTCAAAAGCCACAGTGAAACTTACTTTAGAAACCTTTGAACCGGAGAAATTCACAGCTTTCCGTAGGTACACAGGAACCTCGATAACCTCGCCAAGGCAAGCTTCGTATTTATCAATCTCAATAGAAACTGAGGATGCAGTTGCCGAACCGACAAGTTTTACCGAATCGGTATGCCCGCAGGGCGAGCCTTCGAATACCATTTGAGATTCTATGCTGCCTTCGCTATCCGGTTTGTAAACAACATCGAACGTGACAAAACTATTGGCAGGAATAGCAATTGGAAAAGAAATTGCAGACTTTAAGTAAAATTCTTTATTGCGGAAATGAATTTTTGATACATAATAGTCAACACTGGAAATATTAGTGATGGTTATGGTTTTCTCGTCTGTCTGGGGAACATTGGCTGTGAAAAGCGCTGTCAAGTCCTTTAATTCAGGCTCGTCAACTTTCCAGGCAACAGGAATATCGTAACTAATTCCGCAGGAATCATCGACTATATTAATTACTCCATTATAAACACGTTTGTCAATCCCCGAAACTGTAATATTTAATATAGAGCTTTTCCCGGGCTCTATGGGCATCCTGTCAATGTTTTCAATATTTGATGGCTTTAAATCATCTGAAACTTTGATAGTTACAAAATCGCTAACAGTCATTCCGGGTGTGTTCAGTATCAATTGTATTGTAGAATCCCTGCCTGGGCAGAGAGTACCGAAATTTATTGAACTAACAGCAGGAGAATAATAAACACTGTCTATAAGGGCTTTAATTATTACAGATTTTTCGGGTATATTTGATGCATTGCTTTTAATTTTTAAAACAGCTTCCAAATAACCCGATTTTACAGGTTCGTACGAAACGTCAAGTGAAATCGAATCGTTTGGTTGTACTGTCAAAGGCGCTGAAGGGATAATTGAGAAAATACCGTCTGGCTCGAAAGTAAATGTTTGAATTTCAAGAGGTAGAGAACCAATATTATAAACTTTGAATGTCTTGCCTATTTCTCCAACATTATCACAGCTTAAAAAGGTTGGAAAGATTAGGGTATCAATCGAGGCAATTTCGGGATTTCCTATACCGGAACCCATAATAGGCGATGTATAATCGCCTTTCGAAGTTTTCACTTTATAATTAGATGAAAAGTTTTTAGGAACATCCGGGGTAAACGAGAACGTTATATTCATGCATTCCCCGTTTGCAAGCTTTGTTTTACCCTCGTAATCTTCAATCCTGAAGTTTGCTGCATCGCCGCTTGTAATTTCGACTCCCGTGATACTAATTTCGCTGCCACTGTTATTGCAAAAAACTGAATTAACCAGAACAGTTTTCTTATTACCTAAAGCAGTACTGCCCATATCTACGGGTTTCGAATAAATCCAACCTGCCGAAGGATTTATTATCCTGGCACCACAAATATTACCCAGAAATTCGATATTGCAGGGGTGATATAAACTGTCTTTGGGCTGGGTATATTCTATCTCGTATTCAATAGGCTGATTTTTATTTAGGTTAACCGGACTGAAATTCGTAATCCGATAACCATTGAAAGATGAGGAATAATCCGTAATACTGACGGCGTTATTTCTTGGTGTAACTGTAACTTTTACTGTTTTCTTTTGTCCGGGCGGAGTATTTAGGAAAAGATCCAAAATCGGTGGATTGAACTCAAGGAAAGGTTTAAGGTTTTCATCGATTACATAGCTATCAGTTGCGCTAAGGTTATAATTAGCATTATTGATGGTAAGCGTCACATTGCCGCCTCCGTTGCAATCGCTCAGGAAAGTGAACATACATGGCGGCTCCACTGGAACCATCATAACATCTGCAAGGATATCCTGGTAAATCTTCTCAAGTTCAGCTTTATTTTTAATTTTGTAATACACAGCCTCGGAGTATGGAGCTACGTTGCGGTCGATATAGAAATCCTCGATAGTTCCGAGCACAACGGAATAGATTGTAGCATTTACCTGAGCCTTTTTGTCGATGATTTTATCGACCCAAACGTCTCGCCTGTCGTTGCCTGCATCCTGCATACCGTCGGTCAGGAACACCACATACACCGGGTAACTTGCGTGTTCAGCTATTCTAAGGGCGCCGTCCACATTGTCGGGATCATAAAGAAAAGCTGCATTATAGTCAGTGCCCGTACCGTCTTCCGGCTTTAATAACGGTGATTCCAACACTTTCAAAAGTTGGCCTTTATCAGTAATAAAGTCAGTCAATAAATAATTCCTTTTATTGAATGCCAGTATTGCACATTCGAACCTGCCGGCAGGCAGGTTGTTTATCCACTGCTTGGCAGCGCTTTTTGCAGCATCGTACTTTGATACTCCGGGTTCGATTGTCTCTTTCATCGAAGGTGACCTGTCGATGACAAGAATTGTCGAAAACTTCGACTGGCTGGCAGGAGGACAGATAACCGTACCCTGCTTTATAATGCCTTTTTCGGTAATACTAATATCCTGCTCGATAAAATCTTTGTTTAGCTTTAGGCGTTCGTCGCTGTTCTTTTTGGCAGTAAACTCCACTTTTATATTTGGATAGCCCGAAGGATCAATTTTATTAATTTTCAATGAAGGTTGAGAATACAATAACGAGACTGCTAATGCAGCCATAGCAAATGTAGTAACAATTGTTTTCATAATATCCATTCAGTATTCTATTAATCTTTATAACTAATTATACTAAAAATATCGGTAAAATTTCTAATTTTCTTAATAAAACACTGAAAAATAAGTATAATTACGTATGATTCACGGCACACAATAATCTTTGGGTCTAAGCACAAAGACTTTCCGGATTAGCCTGCGAATAATTTAATAGCGAGTCAATGTCTCCGTTCGGATGTCGGCTATTCTTGATTTACGGAGACTCGGTTTTTAACTTGTAAGATCGTTCTTAACCTCAATATAAATAGAAAACTGTATTTCAATAATGAACAACCCCGATGCAATATCCTAAGTGATACTGAAGAAAAATCTGTTATCTAAGTAAACTCCGAGAAATTAATCACACAATGTGGAATTAAATTTATTACCCAACTTTTTCCTCCTGACTCAAAAATTCTTTAATGAACAGAAAAGAAAGAAAATAAATTATTATAGTTTAGTAAATTTTTATTATTTTTGTTAGCTGATTTTGTTGCCCGGATGGCGGAATTGGCAGACGCGCTACATTCAGGGTGTAGTCTCCGAACGGGGGTGCAGGTTCAAGTCCTGTTCCGGGCACAAAATATATTATTTCATGTATAATTATCCATCAGGCTTAATTTTTTTCAATTTAATGAAGGTTTGTCATCAGTTTTATTAATTTTTAAATCTGTTATATATAAGTTAATCCCTGCAGTTTCGTATTTTTGCTTTTTTTAAAAAGATCTGATATTAATATTAGTGCAAAACGATACAAATAACGGAAAGTACGAAAAAGGAGAACCCCGGTTTGGATTAATCGGTATGGTTATCACTCTGGGAATAGTTTACGGCGATATCGGCACTTCGCCGCTTTACGTAATGAATGCCCTGATAGACGGATCGCGGTTGACGCACGATTTCATTATTGGAGCCATATCTTGCGTTATTTGGACACTAACATTCCAGACGACGATTAAATATGTATTTATAACTCTGAAAGCTCACAATAAAGGTGAAGGTGGTATTTTTTCACTGTATGCATTGCTAAGAAAAAGGAAAAAGTATGTTAGTGTATTTGCCCTCATCGGGGGGGCAACATTCCTTGCTAACGGGGTGCTGACACCGTCGATTACAGTAACTTCGGCGGTGGAAGGTTTAAGGATGATTAATAGCGAAATTCCAGTCCTGCCTATTGTAATCGGTATTTTCGCCATTCTGTTCTTTTCACAGCAATTCGGGACAAAGAACCTCGGCAAGTCGTTTGGCCCGATAATGTTAGTCTGGTTTGCTGCCCTTAGTGCCATCGGATTTATTGAAATACTTGAATATCCAGGAATATTAGTAGCATTCAACCCATATTATGTTTATGTTTTCCTTAGCCAGTTTCCCGAAGGCATCATTTTATTGGGTGCTGTATTTCTTTGCACCACAGGCGCTGAAGCGTTATACTCAGATTTGGGGCATTGCGGATATAAAAATATTAAAATTTCATGGATATTTGTAAAATCGGCCCTGATACTAAACTATTTAGGCCAGGGTGCTTGGATTTTGAGCAATCCGGGTATAGTTACCGGCGACACAATTCCTTTCTTTTCAATGATGCCCCAGTGGCTGCTGCTGCCGGGAATAATCCTGGCTACTTTAGCTTCCATTATTGCAAGCCAAGCCTTAATCAGCGGCACATTTACTTTAGTATCCGAGGCTATTCAATTAAACTTTTGGCCAAAGCTGAAGATTGTACACCCAACAGAAATTAAAGGGCAGATGTATATACCTTTTATTAATTGGTTGTTGTTTCTATCCTGCTGTTTTGTAGAGATTTATTTTGTCGAATCTGCAAAAATGGAAGCTGCTTACGGGCTGGCAATCACAATAACAATGCTTATGACCACTATATTGGTTTCCTATCATTTACGATTAAACAAGAAAATGAATATCGGATTGATAATAATTTTCCTCTGTGTCTTCATCACAATAGAATTGACCTTTTTGTATGCCAATTTTGACAAATTTATTCATGGTGGCTGGTTTACAATTATGTTGGCGATAATGTATGCTCTTATTATGTATGTTTGGTTCAATGCCAGAGAAATAAAGAAAAGGTATCTACAGTTTACTGATTTAACAAAATACCTGCCAATAATAAAAGATTTACAAAAAGATGATAATATTCCTTATTTTACATCTAATCTGGTTTATTTGACCAAGGCGGATTCCATCAACGAAATTGAAAGCAAAATAATATACTCAATATTGAATAAATTCCCCAAAAGAGCCGACAGATATTGGTTTATTCATATCAATTATACTGATGAGCCTAACGGGATGAGTTATGCTGTTACAAAACTAATTCCGGGA